>CAMWHJ010000041.1 GCA_947174015.1 uncultured Lachnospiraceae bacterium
CCACTTTTTCTTACGGTCTGTGCAGTAAATGCACAGACCTGCTGAACAGTTACCTGATTATTTACATTTCCCCAAGTCCGCTCTCCACTGCTTCCACAAGTCCCCTTAAAGCTTCCTCCTCATCTTCACCCTGGCATACAAATTCAATTTCATCTCCACTTTTTACACAGGCACCAAGTACACTTAATACACTCTTAGCATTGGCTGTGGTTTCACGAAAGGTAAAGCTCGTCACTGACTTGTATTTCATTGCCTCCTTGCACAGCACACCAGCAGGACGAAGATGCAGCCCTGTTGGATTTTTAATTACAACTTTTTGACTTACCATATGCTTTCCTCCATTCTTATGTAGCTGCGGTCGTCACCGCGAAACTATTTTCTATCCTACTCCTCTTGTGTATTTCCATTGTCTGCATCTTCCTGAGCCGGGTTTGCAATCTCTGTGTAATCTAAAGTTCCTTCGTAGATATGAACTGCAACCTTATATTCGTCAAATACAATGTAGCCTGCCGGAAGCTGAAGCTTCACCGGAATATTATAGTTTCCGGTATCTTCCACTTCACTGAAATCAACCGTAATTGTTATCTGTCCATTGTCCAAAGTATCTAACTGTTCTTTGGTACCCCATATTTCCAGTTTTAATGGATCAAAATTAGCATATACATATTTGTAATTTTCTTTCAATCCCTGAACCTCTACATTGGTAACTGGATAATAAACTTCCTTTTTTTCCAGCTTTTCAATGGTAACCGTTGCCAACACCTCTGTATCACTGATAATCGTAATGGTGTCATCCACATACTCACTGATATCAATAATCTGTTCAAAACTTTCACTTACTCCTTCCACACTGATTACTGAACCAGGAATTCGAATCTCATTGATTTTCGACAATTCCTGCTCCCTCGCTGCAATCACTGCCGTTTCTGGTGCTACTGCCACTTGTCCCACCACATGGCAGCCTTCTGCCGGAGTTCCACTGGTAGTGGCACGGATATTTACCTCCTTGGTTTGAAGCATTTCAACACTTACATTTACACTGTCCACGCTCATCTTTAATCTGGAAGTATCCACTGCTTTATCATTGCCATCATATACGGTCAAACTCACCGGTGTATTGATATCTGAGGACATATCGGATACATTCACTTCCGCCACCACACGATTAATGGTAGACATAATGGATTCCGGACCATTGATCTTCACAATATTCTGAGACAGTGTCCGCTTCCCCACCGCATACCCGTCCGCTGGTGTTCCAATTACACTGGTGCGGATGGCAAACTGCTTTACTGCCAGTTCTTCAATACTAACTTTCACATTCTTTGTCTTACTCTCCACACTGCTGAGCTTATCCTTATATCTTAAAGGCACGATTTCAATGGGTACAAATTCAAAATCTGTCAATTCCCTAAGATCCGCTGTGGCTCTAAAATCCGAAGCACTTAAAGATTCCACCACATTTCTTGGTCCCCGCACAACAATGGTTATGACATTGCTGTTGTCAATGACAGAACACACCTTCTCTTTGTCTGTGATGGCATCCTCATGGGTCAGTTCCACCTGAACATTGGTAAACTCCCTGCGGATGGCAGGATTATCAATGTTTACCACAATCAGCCACAACATTATGGCAAAAGCTATGGATACAATCTTTAAACTGGTATTATTTGTGATCCACTTTTTCATTGCTTCTTGACCGTCCCTTCCACAACTTGAATTTCTTGTCCTCCACTACTTTATCCTGAACCTTTAAGAGTTTTTCCTTTAATTGTTCCGGTTCTAAATTTACATAAAGCTTTCCCATATCTGCCACCGAAACCCTTCCGGTTTCCTCCGATACAATAATGGTAACGGAATCTGTATTTTCACTGATTCCCACAGCAGCTCTATGTCTTGTGCCCAATTCCTTGCTTAATTCCATATTGTCTGACAAAGGCAGATAGCAGGTGGCAGACACAATTCGATTTCCCCGCACCAGTACTGCACCATCATGCAAAGGAGTATTATGCTCAAAAATATTAATTAACAATTGACTGGTAATCAAAGCATCCACTTCAATTCCCGTTCTTTCATACTCTGCCAATGACAATTCCCGCTCAATGACAATCAAGGCACCTGTTTTTACCTTTGCCATATCGAAACAAGCCTTTACAATTTCATTGACTGTTTTGTCAGAAAAACGTTCTGAAGCATTTTTAGAACTGTCAAAAGAAAAGATGGCAGCAATAAAGTTCTTTCTTCCCAACTGCTCTAAGGCTCGTCTTAACTCCGGCTGAAATACTACCGCCACCGCTGTCACTGCAATTCCCAAAATACTCTTAACAATCCAAAGTATGGTATTCATCTCAAAAATCACTGCGATTAAAACAAACACCAAAATTACAATAATGCCCTTCAGCAGAAACCATGCTTTTGAGTTTTTAATCCATAAAAGAATCTGATATACGAAAAAGGCAATAATTGCAATTTCCACAATATCAATAATATTCATATTGGGCATAGACAGCCATTCAAAATTATGTTCGTAAAATGTTTTAAAAAACTCCATGGTTTCACTTCCTTCTATCTCCGCTCTTTTTTCTGGGGATTGATACGCTGCACTTTCTTAGCAGAAGCACTCACTGTCATCTTCGGTACCGCCTTCACATAGTAGTAATATTCATCATCCTCAAACTGAACATACTCCGTTCTGGTGTAATCCACACTAAACGCAAACAACTGCATAGCAAATACCAATGCTCCGGAAATTGCCATGGAAATCAGCATACCCACAATGGAATCTGTGGTATTCAACATAAATTGTCCCACCAAAAGCACCAGCAAATTGGTAAGAATTCCCACAATAAGAGCCGTATTCCATACATAATCAATATTTAATCTGCGCACCAGATAAGTAACCAATGCCGTTGCCACAAAGGCAACTAAAATTAACAGCATCATTTTATTTGCCAGCAAATTTTCCACAATCAGAGTGATTTTAGATACGATATCACTGTCAGCAGTGGAAGCAAGTGCTCCTGCATTGTTGCTGACAAAAACAACAAAATAATAGATAATGATTCCAAACATCATGGAAACCACAGAAGCCGGCGATGCCATCAATCCCACCAAAAGAGGCACCACATATGGTATTTTCAGCAGAAATGCAATAGGTACCAAAAGTACAATATGTGCATCCTTTGGTGCAAAACGAAAATACAACAAAAACATAAGCAGGATGAGCACCAATGCCACTGCTGCCGTTTCCATAGATAAGGCATAGCTGTTGCCAACCAGATATAGACAGCTCACTGCCACCGCTGCATTTAAGGGCAGAAAACCACATATCAGTGCCAAAGCAAAAATGACCACCGGATTTCCCAGCACACTCATATATCCCAATTTCATATTAATTGCAAACATTACTGTAATTGCCAGTGCAAATTTCAATACTGGCATAACATATATTTCATTTTGTACAAAAAAAGCTTTCAGCTTATCCCGCAGTTCCAGCAAACCTGACATGCATCTTTCCTCCCAAACGTCTTTACTTTTTATAAAACAAATTCAGTTGTTTCAACCAGTGATAATACCTCTTTACGCTCTGCTTTGCTCTATCATATCTTCGCATATACACCACCAAAGCTGCCGTAAGATATACTGCCAGCATTAGAATGTATCCAATTATAATTCCTCCCACTAACTGTTCTATTTTCATTCGATGGATATTCTCCATAAGATACTGCCCCTTGACCAGACAGATAATTGCCAGAATTCCCACATATGATACAGTTGCACTGATCCATGTTCGCATCACATGAAATATAATATAATCGCTCTGAAAATACTGCATAATCTGCAGGGCTTCTTTTCCCTCACCCTGCTCATAGGTTGCAAGCTTTGTCATAAGCTTTATCTTTTCTTCATTGACCATACCTAATCCCCTTTATTCCAACAGGCAACATTTTCCACCCGCATATTATGTTCTTTAGTTTATCATAAATTATCTGCCATGTAAACTTTTTTTCCTGACCCCTACTCTGCTTTTGCTTTTTCTATAACTATTATACACACTTTTTTTCACAATACCAATTAAGTTTTTCCAAAAAAATCATTTCTCAGCACAAAAATCTAAGACAGACGGTTTTTGAAGTCCTCATAGCCAAATTCCCGAATCATTTTCGTTTCCCCCTGTTTGGTATGGGTTAAAATTGCCGGCAGCTTAATTCCGTTAAAGGTATTATTTTTTACCATGGTGTAGATAGACATATCCGTAAACACCAGTTTGTCTCCTACTTTTAAGGGCTGGTCAAAGGAATAATCTCCTATCACATCTCCTGCAAGACAGGTAGGTCCCCCTAACCGATAGGTATATGGCTTTTCTTTTGGCTTTCCTGCACCGATAATTTCCGGACGGTATGGCATTTCCAGCACATCCGGCATATGGCAGGCAGCAGAGGTGTCAAGAATAGCCAGATTACAACCATTTCTGCCCAGTTCCAGTACCTCTGTCACCAGATATCCCGTATGTAAGGCAGCGGCTTCCCCCGGCTCCAAATACACCTGCACCTGATAGGTATTCTGAATATATGCAATACATCTTTCCAGTCGTGCAATATCATAATCTGCTCTGGTAATGTGATGTCCGCCGCCAAAATTGATCCACTTCATCTGAGAAAAATATTTTCCAAACTTATCTTCCACCACATGCAGTGTGCGTTCCAAAGTATCCGAATTCTGCTCACACATAGTATGAAAGTGCAAACCGTCAATCCCCTGCAAATCTCCCTCCTTTTCAAAATCAGACAACACAATCCCCAGTCTGGAACCGGTAACACAGGGATTATAAATATCTGTCTCAATTTCCGCATACTCTGGATTGATACGGATACCACATTCTAGTTTTTTGCCAAAACCACGGACTTTTTCTACCTTATCTTGAAATCTTCTCCACTGGGAACAAGAATTAAACACAATATGATCGCACAGTTTTAATATCTCGTCCATTTCACTATCCTTGTAAGCCGGGGCAAAAATGTGGGTTTCACCGCCAAATTCTTCCTTGCCCAGTCTTGCTTCATAGAGGGAACTGGCAGTGGTGCCTGCCAGATAATTGCTCATCATGGGATACATAGAAAACATGGAAAACGCTTTCTGTGCCAACAGAATCTTGCAGCCTGTTCTATCCGAAACCCCTTGCAAGATCTTCATATTTCTCTCCAACAATCCTTCGTCCACCAGATAACATGGTGTGGGAATCCTGCTGATATCTATATTAAACTTTGTCATAATTTGCACCAAGCCTCAAGCGAAAATGCCTGCATTTTCATTTAAGGCACAAACACAAAGGGTGAAAGATGTGTGTTTGCATTTTATCCTTCCTTCTTTTTTGCTTCACCCTTTTCCTTTCTCGAATTTTCCTGATAATGTAAAGTTCTCGGCAATTTTTTCCATATAAGACTGGTAACAGTTCAGATACCTGAACTGTTACTTGCAAAAGCCCATTTAAAATCTGCTCCGCAGATGGGGCTTTTGCCTGCTCCCGCTGTATTTTCGTACGGTCTGTGCAGTAAATGCACAGACCTACCTGAACTGTTACTAAGACTGTGCATTTCTGCACAATCCGAAAAAACTCTCCCTGCCCTTTGCTTTTTTCTCCCTAACACAATGGCGGCTAAACTGGAAGTATCTTCGCTTCTTCATTTAACCGCCTGTCTGGCTGTAAGTCATACTGCTTATTTTTCTGTCTTGTAACTGTTCCATACAGCACATTGCATTTCCAGTACAATCACCCTGTCTTTCCATTTCAATGGATGTCCATTGCTCTACGGAACTAAAACAGGGTTAAAATCCTCCTGCCAGGGAAGTCCCCACTTATTTAATGATTCCATAAAGGGATCCGGATCAAATTCCTCAACATTGTATACACCGGGCTTTTTCCATTTGCCAGTCATTACCATCATGGCACCGATCATGGCCGGCACCCCTGTGGTATAAGAAATTGCCTGTGAACCAACCTCCTTGTAGCATTCCTGATGGTCACACACATTGTATACATAATAAGTTTTCTCTTCCCCATCCTTAATCCCTTGAAAAATACACCCGATATTTGTCTTTCCCACAGTTCGAGGACCCAAAGATGCCGGATCTGGCAGTACTGCCTTTAAAAATTGCAGCGGCACAATCTGCTTCCCTTCAAATTCAATGGGTTCAATGGAGGTCATCCCCACATTTTCCAAACACTTTAAATGGGTCAGATAACTCTGTCCAAAGGTCATAAAGAAACGTATCCGCTTAATTCCCTTAATATTAAGCCCCAAAGACTCCAATTCTTCATGATGGAGCAGGTACATATCTTTCTCACCCACCTGTGGGAAATCATATACACGTTTTATTTCCATTGGCTCCGTTTCCACCCATGCACCATTTTCCCAATAACTACCCTTAGCAGAAACCTCACGAATATTGATTTCCGGGTTGAAATTGGTGGCAAAGGGATAACCATGGTCACCGCCATTGCAGTCTAAAATATCAATATAATGAATTTCATCAAAGTAATGCTTTGCCGCATAAGCAGAAAATACACCGGTAACTCCCGGATCAAAGCCGCAGCCCAGCAAAGCAGTGATACCTGCCTTCTGAAACTTTTCACGGTATGCCCACTGCCAGCTATATTCAAATTTAGCCGTGTCCAAAGGTTCATAGTTGGCAGTATCCATATAATCTGTCCTCGTCTCTAAACAGGCATCCATAATGGTCAAGTCCTGATATGGCAGTGCCACATTCATTACAATGTCCGGTTTGTAATCGTTGATCAAAGCCACCAACTCCTGCACTTTATCCGCATCCACCTGAGCAGTAGTAATCTTTGTTTTGCCTCCCTTTAGCTTTTCCTTCAAAGCATCACACTTCGCTTTGGTACGGCTGGCAATACAGATTTCCTCAAACACCTCACTGTTTTGACAGCATTTGTGCACAACTACACCGGCAACACCACCGGCACCAATAATTAATGCTCTTCCCATTGTCTCTCTCCTTATTCCTTTCATACAATCAAGCAGTGCTCCTTGATTTCCTTATCTCATTCCCAATAGTTTCATCACATAGTTTGGAAGATAAAAGCTTCCTTTGTGTAAATTTGTATTATAATATCTGGTATCCAATCCCAATGCATTCCATTTGGCTTCCTTTAAATCCGAAATAGGATCATACACCTTAGAGGCAAAACCAAACAGCCAGTGACCTGACGGATAGGAGGGGATATGGCACTGATATACCGTACTATATGGAAATACTGCCTGAATATGGGCATGAGCTTTCTGCACCGTTCTGGAATGCTCACTATAATAAGGGCTTTCATGCTGATTGATCAAAATTCCATCCTCATGAAGTGCCTTGAAACAGGTACCATAAAACTCCTTCGTAAACAACCCTTCTGCCGGTCCATAGGGATCCGCACAGTCCACAATAATCAAATCATACTTATCATGCTGCTGTCTCACATATCGAAGTTCCTCTTCAAAATACATGTGAACCCTTCTGTCACTGAGCCCGGAAGACAATTCCCTAAAATGTTCTAAACACATATCTGTCACTCTCTTGTCCACTTCCACCATATCTATCCGCTCTATGGTTTCGTACTTTACCAGCTCCCGAATGGTTCCTCCATCTCCTGCACCAATCACCAGTACATTTTTCACATTTGGATGTACCGCCATAGGTACATGGGTAATCATCTCATGATAAATAAATTCATCCTTTTGTGTCAGCATCAATTCTCCGTCCAAAACTAATACTTTACCAAATTCCTCTGTCTGCAAAATATCAATTCGCTGAAATTCACTTTCACAGGTGGCAATCTGCTCTTTTACCTTCATGGAAAAACGCACATTTTTCGTATGCTGGTCTGTATACCAAAGTTCCATTATTCCACCTCCACAATATTGATATTTTCAATTTTCATATCCTGTGTACCAGTCATAAAGCATCCCTTTTCTTTGGCATAGGAAATATAATCTAAAATATCTCTGGTAATCTTTTCTCCCGGTGCCAGGATGGGAATCCCCGGAGGATAACACATAACGAATTCCCCACAGATACCGCCCTCACTGTCCGAAATAGGCACCATCTTCTTTTTTCCATAAAATGCCTGCTGGGGTCCCATTTCTATGGTGGGATTGATATATTCATGGTCAAATAGTCCTGCTCTGTCCTTGGCATACAGCCGTTTAATCTCAGACAGTGCAGAAATCAAACGTTCAATCTCAATATTTCTGTCTCCGCCGGAAATAATGGCAAGAATATTTCCAATATCTCCAAACTCAATCTGAATCCCATATTCATCTCTGAGTAAATCATAGACCTCAATACCTGCCAATCCAATATCTCTGGTATGTACTGAAAGCTTTGTGGAGTCAAAAGCATAGACGGAATCCTTATCTATCAATTCTTCACCAAAGGCATAGTAGCCTCCCAATTTATTGATTTCACTTCTGGCATAGTCGGCAAACTGGATGGTCTTTTCAAACATTTCCGTTCCATGAAGTGACAAGTTCTTTCTTGCAATATCCAGGGAAGACAACAACAGATAAGAACCACTGGTGGTCTGGGTCAGATTAATAATCTGGCGCACATAATCTCCATTGATGGTATTCTTAGTTAAAAGAATCGAACTCTGTGTCAGGGAACCGCCGGTTTTATGCATGCTCACTGCTGCCATATCTGCCCCTGCTTCCATCGCAGATACCGGCAATCCCTCATGGAAGTAGAAATGTGTTCCATGAGCTTCATCCACCAGCACATACATGCCTCGTTCATGAGCAAGCTTTACTATACCTTTTAAATCAGAACATATTCCATAATAGGTAGGGTTATTTACCATGATTGCCTTGGCATCCGGATTTTCATCCATTGCCCTTTTTACATCTTCCATAGACATTCCCAAAGGAATCCCCAATAAACTGTTGATGCCTGGATTAATATACACCGGCTGAGCACCACACACAACTAAGGCATTAATGGCACTGCGGTGAACATTTCGAGGCATAATCACCTTGTCTCCTGCCTTACAGACCGACATAATCATAGCCTGTACTGCCGCAGTAGTTCCATTGACAATAAAGAACGCCTCATCCGCTGCAAATGCCTCGGCTGCCAATTCCTGTGCATCTTTAATCACTGACACCGGATGACATAAATTATCCAAGGGTTTCATGGAATTCATATCCAACTGTAAACAGATATCACCAAGAAAATACTTTAATTCCTTATTTCCTCGTCCCCCTTTGTGTCCGGGCACATCGAAGTGTGCCAGCCGATTGATCCGCTGGGCTTCCAAAGCCCGGTGAATGGGGGTATCCTCCTGTGTTAATCCGGCATTTGGTGGTTTTTGTTCCAATTTATCTCAACTCCTTAACTTATGTTTTTACCTATATGAAAATCTCACAGACAGTATATCTGATATAACCAAAAATTGCAAGGGAATTGTTCTGTACAAGACTGTACATTTACTAGAAAAAATATGCACAAATCCGTTTTTTTGATTTGTGCATATTCCCTATAAAGTCTGTTATACTGCAGGCAAAACTTTCTTTTCTATAAGCATACCTGTCTATTGTGACCCTGCCAAACATTTTCCACTATGATCTCTAATTTTAAATCAAACACCTTTTATGCCTCATCAATGGCTTTGCCGATATCACTTCTGCAATATTTATTGTCAAAATCAACCCATTGGGCTGCCTGATATGCATTGGCTCTGGCTTCCTTTAAATCCTTGCCCTTAGCAGTGACACCAAGAACACGTCCGCCATTGGTGACAATTTTGCCCTCCTGAAATGTAGTTCCTGCATGAAAGACATAGTAACCCTCCTTGTCCTTAAAGTTTTCCAGACCACGGATTTCCAAACCCTTCTCATACTTCACCGGATATCCTTCCGATGCCAGTACCACGCAGACTGCCGCATTGTCTTCAAACTGCAGGTCAATGGAGTCAAGCTTTCCGTCAATACAAGCCTCCATCACCTCAATGATATCATTCTTCATTCTGGGGAGCACTACCTGTGCCTCCGGATCCCCAAATCTGGCATTGTACTCCAAGACTCTTGGTCCCTTCTCTGTGAGCATCAGTCCAAAGAAAATGATTCCCACAAAAGGTCTTCCTTCTGCTGCCATGGCATCTACTGTTTTCTGGTACACATGCTTTTCACAAAATTCTTCCACCTCTTTCGTATAGAAAGGGCTGGGCGAAAAGGTTCCCATTCCTCCAGTATTTAAACCCTGATCTCCATCCAAAGCCCGCTTGTGATCCTGCGCTGATGTCATAGTCTTGATGGTTTTACCATCACAGAAAGAAAGCACAGACACTTCACGTCCTGTCATAAATTCTTCAATTACCATACGGTTTCCGGCAGTACCAAATTGCTTATCCAACATAATGGATTTTACTCCGGCTTTCGCCTCTTCTTTGGTGTTACAGATTAACACGCCTTTTCCCAACGCCAGACCATCTGCCTTTAACACAATGGGAAAGCTTGCCGTCTCTAAATATGCCAGAGCTTCCTCTGCAGAATCAAAATTTTCATAACCTGCTGTGGGAATCTGATACTTTTTCATCAAATCCTTGGAAAACGCCTTGGAACCCTCTAAAATAGCCGCATTTTTCCGTGGGCCAAAAACTCGTAAGCCTTCCGCCTCAAAGGCATCTACCACACCGCCCACCAAAGGATCGTCCATACCGATAATGGTTAAATCAATGCTTTCCTTCTTGGCAAAATTCACTAATTTATCAAATTCCATGGCACCGATGGCTACACACTCTGCCAACTCCGCAATTCCCGCATTTCCTGGTGCACAGTAAATCTTTTCCGCTTTTGGGCTCTTTGCCACTGCTGTGGCAATGGCATGTTCTCTGCCACCGCTTCCTACAATTAAAACCTTCATGCTTACCTCCACACTATTTGCATCTCTATTATTTGTTCTTAGGAAATCACTACTTGCTGATTACCTTTCCATCCTTAACTTCCACTTTTCCATTGGCAATCAAATCAATCGCCATAGGCAAAATTACCCATTCAGCACGCTCCATAATACGCTTTTGGAGAATCTGGGGTGTATCCCCATCTAAAACCTCCACTGCCTTCTGCAAAATAATGGGACCTGTATCTGTCCCTTCATCCACAAAATGAACCGTGGCACCGCTGACTCTCACACCTCTTGCCAAAGCTGCCTCATGAACCTTTAACCCATAGTAACCCGTTCCGCAGAAAGAGGGAATCAAGGATGGATGAACATTGATAATGCGATTTTTGTATTTTGCAATCATTCCTGAGGGAATCACCACCAAAAAGCCTGCCAATACCACCAAATCAGCCTCGGACTCTTCCACCGCTGCCAGCAGTGCCTGATGAAACTGTTCTCTGTTCTCAAAATCCCTGGGGGAAACACATTTTGCAGGAATGCCTGCTTTTTGGGCACGTTCCAAGGCAAAGGCATTTTTATTGTTGCTGATTACTGTTACAATTTCTGCATTAGTAATCTTGCCATTTGCCATGGAATCTATAATTGCCTGCAAATTGGTACCGCCGCCAGACACTAATACTGCCACCTTTAGCATAATGTAACACCCTTTTCTCCGGCCTCGGTACGTCCCACAACAAATGGAGTTTCACCTGCATCCTTCATTGCTTTCATGGCAGCCTCCACGTCCTTCTCGTCCACGGCAATTATCATACCAAGTCCCATATTAAAGGTATTGTACATAATTTCTTCTTTGATATCTCCATCTTTCTTAAGCATCTCAAAAATTGGAGGAACATCATAGCTGTTTTTCTCCACCACTGCACGAATGCCCTCCGGAAGCATACGAGGAATATTTTCATAGAAACCACCGCCTGTAATATGGCTGCAAGCCTTAATGGTAACACCTGCCTCCTTCACACTCTTTAATGCCTTCACATAAATCTTGGTAGGTACGATTAAAGCTTCACCCAAAGTGGTTCCCAGGCAATCATAACTTGTATTTAAAGCTTCTTCCGTCATGGTAAACACCTTCCGCACCAAAGAGAAACCATTACTATGTATACCGGAGGATGCCATACCAATCAAAACATCGCCCTGCTGCAAGGTCTTTCCTGTAATCAAATCCTTCTCGTCCACCACACCAACGGCAAAACCTGCCAAGTCGTACTCATCCACCGGATAAAATCCTGGCATTTCTGCTGTTTCACCGCCAATTAATGCCGCTCCTGACTGACGGCAGCCCTCTGCCACACCGCTTACAATGGTGGCAATCTTTTCCGGTTCATTTTTTCCACAGGCAATATAATCAAGGAAAAATAACGGTTCACCGCCTGCACAGGCAATATCATTCACACACATTGCCACACAGTCAATTCCCACCGTATCATGCTTGTCCAACAAAAAGGCAAGCTTCAGCTTAGTACCTACACCATCCGTTCCGGAAACCAAAGTCGGCTTTTCCATGTTCTTAAAGGCACTCATGGAAAATGCTCCAGAGAATCCTCCAATATCTGTCAACACCTCTGGACGCATTGTCTTTGCAATGTGCTGTTTCATTAATTTTACGGATTCATATCCTGCCTCAATATCTACGCCAGCTTTCTTGTAATCCATGATTTGTTCCTCCTACTTGTTTTTTAAATATTCTTTATAGCCAATTTCCTTTAACTTCTTATCTTTATTTTCTACCTGCTCTTTTAAATTTTCAGAGTATTTCTTCAATTTTTCCAGCAAAGCACTGTCGGAGATTGCAAGCATTTTAGCTGCTAATAATGCGGCATTGGCACCTCCATTGATCGCTACGGTAGCTACCGGAATACCTGATGGCATCTGTACAATGGAATAGAGCGAATCCCTGCCTCCAAGGCTTGTGGTATGCATAGGGATACCGATGACAGGCATTGGGAAAATTGCGGCACACATACCAGGCAGATGAGCTGCCATACCTGCTCCTGCAATAATTACCTTAAAACCTTTTTCCTCCGCTGTCTTTGCATATTCAAAAAATACATCCGGCTCTCTGTGGGCGGAAATAATGGTCATTTCATAATCAATCCCCAATTCCTCCAGCACATCTGCTGCCTTTGCCATAATCGGCATATCCGAGTCACTGCCCATAACAATTCCTACTTTTGCCATAGTTAATCTCCTTTCGTTTCTCATGCTTTGTATACACACTTACGTGCTAATGATACTTTATATTTTAATAATTGTCAAAAGGTTTGTTCAATTCTTCACAGCCCTCTAACACAAATCTGCCCTCCATAATAATGGAAATCCTCTTTCCCTCACTGGTTATCACTGCAATCTCCCCCAGTTCATCATAGGGAATCGTAATATCCGTATGACAATTAAAATATGCCTTGGACACATCCTCTTTTCTTAAAATAGAAACTTCATTATCCTTGGCAACAATTTCCCTGCCGTCAGGATTATAAATGGATGTATCCTCCGACCAACTGTAACAGGTATCTCCCACGGCAAAGTGAGGTCCTGTCTTCTCTGCTATTAAAATAGGCAGATTGTCATTTATATGGTATTTTGCTGCTGCCATATAAGCTGTGGTGTTTGTTCCAATAGCAAACTCACCCATGGGCAGGCTGTCATGATTATACAATACATTTTCCTTAATATATTTTTTATTTTCTTCTTCACTTTCAAAATTGGTGCAGGAATAATCGGTAATCATTCCGTCTTTAAATTCCACCTTAAGATTGTGATAGCAGAGTTGGTTTAAATAAACCTTCGTTACATGCAGCAAACCTGTTGTGCCCTGGAGTTTTGGTGACGTGAACACTTCCCCCACCGGAATATTTACATCTGCCACACAGTTTTCAAATTTTGTCTCTTTGGCAATATCTTTGATCGGATGAAGAGAAACACGAAGCTTTGTCTGGTTTTCTCCACATCCTAAAATCTCCACATATTCCCCCTGATCCAATGTCTCAATAATCTTTTGCTGAATAGTTTCATAAAGCTTATAATCTAAGGTGTTGATCTTGATAACCTCATGGAAAATTTCCGCAAAATTCTCTCCGATATCCGGTATGGGGAAAGCAATAATCGTAAAGCTCCTCTCCTCTCCCTTAATATAGGTATTGGTAATCTCTCCTGCAGCATTGGCATATTGCACAGAAAGCTTTTGCTGCTTTTCATTTAAGGTAAATGATTCCGGCTTGCTTACCGGAACAAAGGGTTCCTCTCCGAAGATTTCCACACAGGCAGGACCGCCATGTACCGCTGCCAGATGTTTGTATTTCTCATAGGCAGTACGCAGCACACCAAGCTTTCGCTCCACAAATGCCTTGTCTAAATATAATGCCTCATCTGCTCTGTGGTCATAATCATACTGCTTGTTGGGAGAGGTGGAATAATAACCTACTTTCATGTGTTGTTTCTTGTGAACGGTATGAACTGCCGCACGGTAAATGGCAGGCTGCAATCCCATTTTTTCAAAATTCTTAATGGCTTTTCGAATGATACGCTCAAAGCCCACACTGTAACGGATATTTACCACTTTCTTTTTGGTGATATCCTTATTTCCGTTGAGAAAACCAATTCGATAACCCTCGGTATAAACCGAGGCAATTTCCGCAATGGTTTCCTCATCCAGTGAATTTAGAAACTCTGCTGTTTTCAGCTCTGTATCTGTAATATATTCTCCATAAAAATACAGATAACGCAAATCCTTCAAATCTGACTTTGTGATAATTTCCGTTGCAAAATCCAGTTCCGGATCCAGCTGCTCCCGAATCCGATAAGTGACTGTCACATCCGAATAATCGCTGACAAACCAGTAAATCACATCTTTGATCTCTTTGTAAGAAATATCCTCTTCCTGCTCAAACAGATTGTAAATCTCAATAAACAACTCTGCCATAATGGAAAATTCAAACATTCTTCCCTCATAGGCATAGACAATCATACCTCTGATTTCTGTATAAAGGAAGCTTAACACTCTGCCAAACTCTTCTCCCAGCTCCGATACCGCAAATGTGGGGTTAGCATAGCTCTTCTCATAGGCTGTGCCTGCAATATCTCCATACAACTCTCCGTTCAACTTTTGCAATTCTTCTAAAGAAAGCTCTCTGTCCCTGCCCTTTTGAATGAAATCTGCCAATTCATACATGCCCCGAATAAATTCCGCTGTCTTCTGAAAAAACATACGATAGGGTTTGGAAACGCTGTCTTCCTGTGAAATTGCAGCAATTCTTTCCTTGTAAAGCCTTAATCGCTCTTCCACCTCTTCATTTTCTTCTGCGAAAAGCTTATAATAATTCATTTTCTCTTTCCTTTCCTAAAAACCAATTAAATAAATCATGCCCCACAAGACCAAAACAAACACATTGAGAAAAGAACCTATCTGAGAAAACAGTTTATAATTATTCTCTCCCCGAAAACTCATTAAGCCCAGTATCAGTCCCACTACTCCTAATAAAATAGAAATCAATGCCAAAGAGCCCACCCGGATATCCGCTCTCCCTTTCTGACAGAAAGATATATAGATAATGCCTGCAAATACCAACAGTGCCACTGCCGCCAGTGTCGTTGCAATAATGCCCTTTACGGCATGCTTTTTGTCTGTATATATTTTTCTCTTCTTTTTTTTATGCATTCCTTTTCCTCCACTTTCTCTTAATCATAACCATCCCCAAAAGCAGGATGTATCCCAAACTTCCACCTAAGGTATTCAAAATCAAATCGTCCACATCAAAGCATCCTTTTCTGGTGATAAGCTGTATCACTTCTATGAGAAGGCTGAATTCCAGCGTCAAAAGCGTTACCAGAAGAAAACTCCTGCTCCGTCTGCTTAAAAACGGCAGTATGATTCCAAATGGAACAAAGACCAGCACATTGCCAAAAAGATTCACCATCACGTTTTCAAAACCCAAAAGCCCCCGATATTTCCAAAACCTTTTAATCTCCTTAAAAGGTATTAAATTGTAAGAATAATCATTATGAATCTTGGTTCTTCCAAAGTGTTCTGAAAAAAACGTGAAATAAAAAACTATCATGATATACATCGTAAAAAGTATCCATGTAAAAACTTTTACTAATTTTTCAGACTTCTTTTTCAATTTTAAAAACCTCAAATATTTTGTTGCTGTGGTTAAAAAATAATATCTCCTTTGGATTTTAACAAACGCCCACCATTAACAATCATCAGCACCCCTGCTGCAATTCCGGTAATCAGCACAACAATTCCCAGTGCAATGTTTCCTCCTCCCACGGTATTTAAAGTTTTATATGTCTTTTCGTTCCCCATGATTTCACCCTCCATCTTATTTCACTCCATATACATCATAGTATGCATCAATTGCCGCCTTTAATGTATCATCTATCACAATTTTTCCGTTACATTCTTTCTTATACAAATGCTCAATCACATCCTCCATAGTTACAATGGCTTTCGCCTCAAACCCATACTTTTCCTTAATTTCCACCAAAGCACTCTGTTCACCTTTTCCCTTTTCCATTCTGTTGAGGGATACCATAAGACCAAGAATGGTCACATCCCCCTGTGCCTGAATAATTGGAAATGTCTCTTCAATGGACTTGCCGGAGGTAGTTACATCTTCAATAATAACAACCTTATCGCCATCTTGAATGGGGCTTCCCAGAAGGATTCCCGCATCGCCATGATCCTTGATTTCCTTTCGGTTGGAACAGTAACGGATTTCCTTACCATACAATCTGTGGAATGCCATGGTAGTTGCCACACTTAAAGGAATTCCCTTGTATGCCGGTCCAAATAACACATCAAAATCTATGCCAAAATTATCATAAATAGCCTTTGCATAATACTCCCCAAGCTTTTCTAACTGTGCACCTGTCACATACAATCCCGCATTCATGAAAAAGGGAGATTTTCTGCCACTCTTCAATGTGAAATCCCCAAATTTTAAAACACCGCAATCTACCATAAATTCTATAAACTCTTTTTTGTATTGTTCCATTCTTCTTAATTCTCCTTTATCATGGTAAATAACTCCATTAGAATATTTGCTCCTAATTTTATCATATTTCCTATCTATTTTCAATCTAAAATCATTCAGCGATCACGGTAAATGTATGCATTGATTGTAAGTAAAAGTGCAGTTCCTTTGATGACACATTAGGAACTGCACTCTCTGCTGTGGTTATTTCATGATTACTGCCTGTGCTCTGTAAGAAATTGTAAAACACAAATATACACTTCTATATTATTTTACCAATCCAATAAGACTATTAATATCTGCCACCTGATGACGTCTCATATAATCTTCGATCCCTTTTGCCACTTCTACGGTGGCATAGGGATTGCTAAAGTTGGCTGTGCCTATGGATACTGCCGTGGCTCCTGCCAAAATAAATTCCATGGCATCCTCTGCATTACAGATTCCTCCCATACCAATGATTGGCACCTTCACTGCATTCGCCACCTGATACACCATGCGCACTGCCACCGGTTTGACTGCCGGACCAGACAGACCTCCTGTCTTATTTGCAATGGCAAAGCATTGACGCTCCACATCAATCTTCATGCCAGTTAAAGTATTAATCAAAGATAGCACATCCGCTCCACCTGCTTCTGCCGCTTTTGCCATTTCCGTTATATCTGTCACATTAGGGCTTAATTTCATAATAATGGGCTGCTTGGCACATTTTTTCACTTCCTTGGTGATTGCCTCCACCGATTTGGGATTCTGCCCAAAGGCAATGCCGCCCTCCTTTACATTAGGACAGGAAATATTAATTTCCAACAAATCCACCTCTGTATCTGCCAGTTTTTCCACCACCTGACAATAATCCTCCGTGGTTTTTCCACAGACATTTACAATGATTTTTGTATCATACTGCTTTAAAAATGGAATATCCCGTTCCAGAAACACATCAATCCCCGGATTCTGAAGTCCGATGGCATTTAACATACCTCCCGTCACCTCTGCAATACGAGGGGTGGGATTCCCCTGCCATGGCACATTTGCCACACCTTTTGTTACCACAGCACCTAATTGGTTCAAATCCACGAACTCGCCATACTCCGCCCCGGAACCAAAAGTTCCGGAGGCTGTCATCACCGGATTTTTCAAGGTTACACCTGCTAAATTCACACTTGTATTCATGACAAATCCACCTCCTCTGCATCAAACACAGGACCTTCTTTACAGATTCTTGCATTGTTCACATTGGTATGAGCATCTTTTTCCTTGGTTTTGCACACACAGCCAAGGCAGGCCCCAATACCGCATGCCATTTTTTCCTCCAGGGAAATATAAGCCTCCATGTGATTTTCCTCTGCATACGCCTTTAACGCCCGAAGCATTGGCATGGGACCACATGCAAATAAAATATCCGCCGTAATGTTATTTTCTTTGATGGCATCGAGCACAGTACCTTTGGTTCCCACACTGCCATCCTCGGTTGCCACATACAAACTGCCGTTTTCTTTTAATTCATTATCAAGAAACAATAAATCGCGATAACCGCAAACAATATTCTTTTCCTCTGCCTCTAACTGTTTTGCCAGCTCCAACATTGGAGGTACACCGATTCCACCACCGATAATCAATGCTTTCTTACCTTTGGCAGCCTCCATGGGAAAACCATTGCCCAAAGGTCCCATCAGTTCCAACCCTGCCCCTGCATGGCACTGGGAAAACTCTTTTGTTCCCTTTCCTACCACTCGGTATACCAGCCGCAGTCTGCCCTTTGCCTTGTCAATCTCACAGATACTGATGGGTCTTGGCAGCATTCTGCTGCCATCTTTACAGTACAAAGCCACAAACTGTCCCGGTTTTGCACTTTGAGCCGCCTTTGTCTCAATCCACATACTATAAATATCCAATGAAATCTCTTCCTGTCTGATAACAACAGCCTTTTCTTTCACCTTATCTGCCATTGCTCTCTCTCCTTTCTCTTGTTTATTTCTCAGCACTGAAATCTACTATTAGTGGATATAACAGGCAAAGAACCATTGCCGTAGGCAATTTTGCATGGTTCTTTGCCTGTAACTATGAAGGTACTGAATCGTTGCCAAAATTGTCACATTCCAAGAAATTCCTTCACGCATCTATGGTAAGCAGCCACTGGATCCTCTGCCCCAGTGATTGGTCTTCCCACTACAATATAATCAGAGCCAATTTTCCGTGCCTGTGATGGTGTCATCACTCTCACCTGATCTCCCATATCTCCATCTGCAAACCGTACCCCTGGTGTGACGGTCAGAAATTCTTGACCGCACACATCATGTACCTTTCCTGCCTCTAAGGGAGAGCAGACTACACCATCCAATCCGGCTTTCTTCGCATTGCCTGCGTAATGCATCACCACCTTATCTATGGGCTTGTCAATGAGTAAATCTTCCTTCATCCGTTCTTCGCTGGTGGAAGTCAACTGCGTCACTGCAATCAACAAAGGTCTGCTGCCATCTGTTTTGGTCAGTCCCTGAATGGCAGCCTCCATCATAGCCACAGTACCTGCTGCATGTACATTACACATATCCACATCCAGATTTGCTAACACACTCATGGCTTTCTTTACCGTATTGGGAATATCGTGCAGCTTTAAATCCAGAAAAATCTTATGACCGCGTTTTTTTATTTCTCTTATAATCTCCGGTCCCTCTGCATAAAACAGCTCCATACCGACTTTAAGATATAATTTTTCCTCTGAAAACTTATTCAGAAAATCAATCACTTCTTCCTTACTGCTGAAATCACAGGCTATAATAACATCTTTCGCCATCTTTATCCTCCTTTTAAAGTTATATTTTCCTAACCATTATGTTCAAATTTGCTACTTTGGCGATTCCATTTCTTTTCGTATCTTCAATCACCTGCACAACACTGATTTTTTATTCTTTTTGTAACTATTCAGTACCTTCATAGTTACAAGCAAAGAATCATGCAAAATTGCCTACGGCAATGCTTCTTTGCCTGTTATATCCACTTTTTCTTACGGTCTGTGCAGTAAATGCACAAACCTACGGAACAGTTACTTATTTTTTTTCATCTCCTCCAACAACTCCATAAGTCTGCCTTGAAAGGACAGAGATCCAAAGGCAAGAATTACGTCCTCTTTCCCTGCCAGCAAAAGTGCCATTTCCAAAGCTTCCTTTAAACTGTCCGCACTGGTAACTTTCGCATTGTACTTTTGTATGGTATAAGCCAACTCTATACCGGAAAGTGCCCTGTCATTGTCTGGTATGGTAAAGGTGATAATCTGCTCTGCATAGGAAGCCGTCACTGCTGCAATCCGTTCATATTCCTTGTCCTTAAAAACTCCCATCAGATAAATCAGCCGCTTTCCTGCCAACTGCTCTCTTATGAACCGGGCAAGCTTTTTGGCTGCATCTTCATTGTGGGCACCATCCATGATAATTCGGGGTTCTCTTCTGATGGTGGTACACCGCCCTACCCATCTGGTGCTCAAAAATCCCTGCCGCAGTGCCTGTTTGGACACCGGAAACCTTGCCTGCAGCTTATCCACCACCCTAAGTGCAAGCACTGCATTGTCAATCTGATGTCTGCCCACCAGTGAAATTTCTAAATCCTTATAACCTTCATAAGAAAAGATCTGATGCTCCAAATTGCTTTCTTTTACCTGCACCTTCGCCGCATCTGCCAAAATAAATTCTGCCTGATTTTTCTGTGCTTCCTGCCTAAGCACTTTCTCTGCCTCTGGTTCCTGTTTTACGGAAATCACCGGCACTCGCTTTCGCATAATACCCGCTTTTGCCTTGGCAATTTCCTCCAGGCTTTCTCCCAGAAAACCCATATGATCCCAACTGATGGAAGCAAATACTGTGGCTATTTTCCCTTCAATGGCATTGGTGGCATCCTCAGCCCCCCCCAGACCGCACTCTAAAATCAACAGATGACAGCCTGTTTTCTTTGCATACCAAAGGCAAAGTGCCGTCTCCACCTCAAAGGGTGTCGGATGAGGTAAGCCTTCTTTCACCATCTGATCCGCCAGTTCCTTTAGGATAGTAATGCCCTCTGCAAAATCAGCCTTTTCAATATAGCGGTTATTGATTTGTATCCGCTCCCGATATTTGCATATGGTGGGGGAAATGTAACGGCATACTTTATAGCCCATCTCCTGATAAATCGTGGACAGATAGGATACCACAGAGCCCTTTCCATTGGTGCCTGCCACATGAATCACTGCCAATCCCTTTTTGGGTAGTTTCATCCGTTGTAACAGTTCTTTCACGTTAGCCAGCCCTAACACACAGCCGTAACCATTTATTTCTTCTATATATGCCCGTGCCTGTTTATAATCCATAGCACACCTCGTTCTTCTCTCATTCTGCCCCTGCTTTATCTTTTCTCTCCATACTTCTCCTCACAGTATTTACAGCGGTATATCTTTCTCTCCTTATCGGTTAAAATAAATACATGCTTCAATTCCTGTTCGATGGATGTGATACAGCGTGGATTTTTACACTTGATAACATTTTCGATGGTATCCGGCAGATTCAGTTCTTTCTTCTCCACAATCTCGCCGTCTTTAATGATATTCACTGTAATATCACAGTCAATAAAGCCCAAAATATCCAAGTCCAAAGTTTCAATATCACATTCCACCTTGATAATATCCTTTTTTTCCATCACTTCCGAACGGGCATTCTTGATAATGGCGACACAACAGTCTAATTTATCCAATTTTAAATCACGATAAATGGACATCGCTTTCCCTGCCTGAATATGGTCCAGCACAAAACCTTCGTTCAGTTTACCAACGTTTAACATAATATCCTCCTATTCTACTGTAATGCCCAGCAAGGTTAAGATAAGTGCCATTCTGGCATAGACACCATACTGAACCTGCTTAAAATAAACGGCTCTTGGATCTTCATCCACCTCAACGGATATCTCATTGACTCTGGGCAGTGGATGGAGCACCAGCATGTCCTCTCTGGCAAGTTTCATCTTCTCCTTGTCTAAGATATAAAAATCTTTCATACGCACATAATCTTCTTCATTGAAGAAACGTTCTCTCTGAACTCTGGTCATATACAAAAGATCCAACTCCGGCATTACATCTTCCAAGCGCACCACCTCTTTGTACTTAATCTTCTTGGCATCCAGCACTTCCTCACGAATGTATCCCGGAATTCGCAGTTCCTCCGGTGAAATCAAGACAAAGGTTACATCATGATAACGTGACAGGGCATGAATCAGAGAATGTACGGTTCTGCCAAATTTCAAGTCACCGCACAGCCCAATGGTAAGACTCCCCAGCCTGCCCTTTAATGCCTTGATGGTTAAAAGATCCGTAATGGTCTGGGTTGGATGCTGATGGCCACCATCCCCTGCATTAATCACCGGAATGGAGGAATGAAGGGAGGCCACCAAGGGTGCGCCTTCCTTTGGATGACGCATGGCACAAATATCCGCATAACAGGAAACCATACGAATAGTATCTGCCACACTCTCGCCCTTTGCGGCAGAACTGCTGGCCGCAGAGGAAAATCCCAGCACATTTCCGCCCAGATTCATCATGGCTGCCTCAAAACTTAGCCGTGTTCTGGTGCTTGGTTCATAGAAAATGGTCGCCAGTTTTTTTCCTGCACACACATGGGCATATTTTTCCGGGTGCGCCTCAATCTTTCTGGCTAAATCTAAAATCTCATCTAACTCCTCTACGGTAAAATCCAATGGGCTCATCAAATGTCTCATGGGGAATCTCCTTTTTCATATTTTTCGCATTCGGTATGCATAGTTTTTACAAAACACCCACTGATATACTTCTTGGAGCACTCTATTTGCATGGGTATTTTATATCATTTACACAAGAATAGAAAGCCCGGATATCAGACTTTCTATTCAGATTTTGCAACTGTACATTCAGTACATAGTGCTGTACGGAACAGTTGCAAAATTTCCATTATTTATAGGATAGTAACTCTTCCACGGTTTTACGCTTTGGTGCTTCCGGTGTCTCGTCAGGATATCCAAGGGCAATTAAGGCTACCATTTCCTGAGTATCCGGCATATCCACCATCTCTGCCACCTTATCATAATCAAAAATTCCCATAATCACACTGCCAATGCCATATTCATGGGCTGCCAGACAAAAGGTCTGAACTGCCGCACCTGCATCAAACATCTGCCAAGAATCCTTTTTGACAGTGGAATAGGAGCCATCACGTTCAAAACCGCATCTGCTCTTCACTACAGAAACTGCCACCACTGCTGCTGCAGAATTGATGGAATTGGCATTGAAAGGAATGGTTGCCTCCGCTGCAATTTTATCCTTTAATTCCTTGCTTTCCACTATGGTGTAACGGGTAATTTGGGTATTTTTCCAAGATGGTGCCATCTTTGCCAATTCCACAATTTTCTCAATGGTTTCATGGCTCACCGGATCTTCTGTAAATTTACGGATACTACGACGGGTATTGATACATTCAACTAAGTTCATCACGTTTCCTCCTTATATTCTCATACTTCTCTTACCTGCGGTTTCCATCTATGGCACAGGTAAATTTACTGTTAATTCATTATATAATAAATAAAAGACAGTTGCAAGACGGATTCTCTCTTGATTAAATTTATGCATTCTTACGGACTTTGCAGCAAAGTACAAAGTCCTGGGCTGAACTGCCACACTGTCTTTTCACCACTCAATTTCCTCCAACGGTTACACTGTTTTTTGCTTATTACAGGGAATTCAAAAGTTCCTGGATGCCCTGCTCTTGATAAATTTCTTTATAATAGGCAACTTCTTCCTGAATGATATCATCAATCACCTGCATGCCCAAAAGTTCCACCGGAGCCTTATCATCTGTCATCACATACTCCCCTGCCTGATATTCCTCTATATTCTCCCACACCTTTTTCATCATTTTAGCCAATTCTTCATTTTCTAAGGTCTGGCTGTTTCTGTAAAGATTATTCTGCATATCCATGTTGTCGGAAGCAAACAACTCCCGGTTGGTGGAACCTTTCACATCCACAGTTGTCACATTGGAGAATACCGCAGCAATGGTATCCGCCAGATACTGGTTGATGTTCCCTTCTTCTTTGCCTCGCATATTCATATTGACCACCATCACGCCCTGTTTGGTCAGATGCTCTTTTACAAGAGTGAAAAATTCCACCGAAGACATCTGAAAAGGGATAGTAATATCCTGATAAGCATCCACCATAATCACATCATAAGTTTCATCCACAGCATTTAGAAATGCTCGCCCATCATAGGTGGTAACTTTCACATCCTCCGGCAAAAAAAAGTATTCTCTGGCAAGCCCGGTAATTTTTTCATCAATTTCCACACCTTCCATTTCCATATCTCCAAAATATTTTCTGCACTGGGTAGCATAAGTACCTGTGCCCATGCCAAGTATAAGCACCCTGCACTCCTTGGGGTTATCTTTCTCCGTCATCAAGGGAGCCGCCATGGCATAATCATAATACATTCCAGTTAAGCCTCCCTCTTTCATGTAAATAGACTGGACACCAAACAACACATTGGTGGACAAGAGCACACTTCGCTGATTCTCCTTTACCTGCAGATAATTGTAGATGGATTCTCCCTCATAAGTTAAATTCTTTTCCCAGAAAGCAAAGCTGTTGGAATAGCCCAGTACACAGCAAAGCAGCACTACCGCCATCGAAACTGTCGTTCTCTTTTTCCCCATATTTGCACTGATGAAAAAGCACAGAGACAGTATCAGTAAAATTCCTGCAAAAATTAGAAAGGTAATGGATGTTCCCACTGCCGGAATAGTTACAAAGGTAGGCACAAAGGTTCCTATAATGCTGCCTATGGTATTAAATGCCCCAAGGGTTCCCACCACTTTTCCGCTGTCCTCCAAGCTGTTGACAGAATATTTTGCCAGCGACGGTGTAACAGTTCCCAGCAAAAACAATGGAAACACAAAAATCACCATACATGCTGCAAAGGCAGCAATCACCAGAAAATTACTGTTCACCGTGAAGATCAGTATTGCCGATACCCCCAGCACGATGTATTTTCCCAGTACCGGAATTGCGGCAATCCACACTGCCCCAATCAGGATTCTGGTGTAAAGCTTCGCCGGATTGGGATTTTTATCCGCACTTCTGCCACCATAGATATTCCCCAATGCCATGGCAATCATAATGGTTCCTATGATAATTGTCCACACAATCTGGGAAGAACTAAAGTATGGTGCTAACAGTCTGCTGGCTCCCAATTCCACTGCCATGACAGACATACCTGCAAAAAATTCTGTCAAATACAAAAAATACTTCTTTTTCAATATTCCCGCTGTATTCATTTGCCCTCTCCTTTTCCTTATGTATTGACTACCATCTCTATATTTGTTAAGCGTTTTTAAGCTTTCAGCCTTTTATTCTAAGCAGACACGCTTTCCTCTGTCGAAAACAATCTTTCTCTGCATTTGGGACTTGCTATGGGAATGGCAAGCAGTATGGACTTCACCACATTATCAGCAATCATACAATACCATACTGCACTCAGCCCCAAACCAAACACCTTCACCACCAGAAAGGTTAGAAAAATCCGCACACACCACATGCCAAAGCTTTCCACCAAGAAAGGATAGCGGGTTTTTCCCAGACCAAATAAAATCCCTTCCGCCACAATCATCAATCCAAAGAATGGTTCTGAAAATGCCACCAGCCGCAGCATGGCTGCACCTAACTCTGCTACCTGCCCATTATTAGTAAATAATTCCATCAGCGGCAATGCCACTATATAGAGCAAACAGCCTGTGGCACACATCATCAGCAGGGTAACACCAATACTTATTTTACTGATGGATTCAAACTTTTTCCGATTCTTCTCTCCTAGGGAAATCCCCACCATAGTGGAGGCTGCTGTCCGAAGCCCATAACCCGGTATATAAAAGCAAGTCTCTGCGGTAACTGCCAGGGAATGGGCGGCAAATACCGTAGTTCCCATACCGGATACCAAAGCGGCAAATATCACATAACCCATACAGGATACCACACTGTTGCCCAGTACCGGCATACCCACGGTCACACATTCCTTGAAAACGCCACCGTCCCTGCTGAGACTTTTCCATGGGAAAAATAGTAACTTATTTCTCCGATATGCCAAAAACATCATGGTTCCGGAAAAGGTATAAGAAACCGCTGAAGCAATGGCAGCCCCTGCCACGCCAAGGTGCAGACAATAAATCAACAGAATATTTAGCAGAACATTCATAAGGTTCGCTGTTAAATTAATTATCATGGGGGTCTTGGTGTCCTTGGTCGCCCGAAGGGCTGCCCCAAAGATACTGTTGGCAGCCCGAAAGACCATGGGAAGGCTGACAATCAAAAAGTATCTGGAAGCTTCCCCATGGATCGCTGTCTCCGCCCCCATCCAGCCCGGAATACGAAAACTGCACACACAGGATAACAAACCTAAAATAAACCCGCTGCCTGCCGTCAGAAAAATAAGCTGCTTAGAAATTTGGCGGATGTATGCTTCATCTCTACACCCCACTGCCTTTGCCACCATGGTAAGCACTGCCACACCAATGGCAGAAGGCACACTTGTCACCAGCCAAGTAATGGTGGTGGTTACACTGACAGCAGCAGTCGCCTGTTTCCCCAACTGTCCCACCATGGCAGTATCCACATATTGAAAAAGTGTTCGAAGGATCTCCTCTAAAATGGTAGGAACAGAAAGCTGAATCAGTTGCTTTGCCAGCTCCCTATCTTCTATTTTTCTTTTATAAAACCATGGTTGTTTTCTGCTCATAAAAGGGCACTCTTCTGAAATTCAATACAGCCCTGCCGGAAACGCTGCATGCCCTCTTCTAAGGTCTTTCTTGGACAAGCAATATTTAACCGCACGAAGGATCTGCCACACGCACCATACTGACTGCCCTCAGACAAATATAATCCCTGCTTCTTGTAAAGATAATCACAGAGCATTTCACTATCCTCTGTAAGTCTGCTGCAGTCCAGCCATAGCAGATAGGTTGCTTCCGAAGATACCAGCGAGATTTCCGGAATCTCTTGTTCTATATAATTCTTTACATATTTTTTATTCTCATACAGATAAGCCCTCAGTTCCTTCAACCAAGGTTCCCCTTTCGTAAAGGCCGCCACTGCCCCATCTATGGCATAGGCATTGGGTTCTGCCACTTCATCCGTATTCAATGCCCGGTACACCTTATGGTGCAGATACGGATTGGAAACCACCACAGCGGAAGTCTGTAAGCCTGCCAGATTAAATGCTTTGGTGGGTGCAATACAAGTGATACTGTTATCCCGGCAGACCTGGGATACCGATGCAAATGGCACATATTCTTTTTCTGGATCTGTCAGGTCACAGTGAATCTCATCGGAAATCACCACCACATGATAAATACTGCACAGTTCTCCGATCCTTGCCAGCGTTTCCTTATCCCATATTTTTCCTATGGGATTATGAGGATTGCAGAGAATCATAAGCGTGGTCTGGGGATCTGCCAGTTTACGCTCCAAATCCTCAAAGTCAATGGAATATTGATGATTTTTGTACACCAAGGGACTTTCTGACACTCTTGCACCGTTATTTACAATGGAGTTGAAGAAAATATTGTACACCGGTGTTTGAATCAGCACCTTCTCATTGGGTGTGGTAAGTTTGCGAACCATGCTGGATAAGGTTGGCACCACACCTGTGCTGAATATCAGCCAGTCCTTTTCAAATTTTATATGATGATGTTTTTCCCACCATGCACAGATCGCCTCTTTCCATTCCTCCGTTACCACACCATAACCGAATGCACCATGTTCCGTTCGTTTTCGCAATGCTTCTATGATTTCCGGAGCCGTTTCAAAGTCCATATCTGCCACCCACATGGGTAGTACATTGTCCGGTACGTCCCATTTTAGGGAATTGGTCGTTCTTCTGTCTATCTGTTTATCAAACGAATACTTCATATTGTCCTCCTAATTCCTTATTATTTTCTCCCACATATCTATCTTTTCGTAACTATTCAGTACCTTTATAGTTACGAGCAAAGAACCATGCAAGATTGCCTACGGCAATGGTTCTTTGCCTGTTATATCCA
>CAMWHJ010000042.1 GCA_947174015.1 uncultured Lachnospiraceae bacterium
GGCAATTTTGCATGGTTCTTTGCTCGTAACTATGAAGGTACTGAATAGTTACAAAGAAAAGTAAAAACAGGTGGTGGATGATATGGTAAATAACGGAGATGAAAGATTTATAACAGAATTAGACCAATATTTATTTGGACAAGGAACTCATTATGATATTTTCAAAAAACTTGGGGCACATATTATGGAGGTGAATGGCGTACAGGGAGTTCATTTTGCAGTGTGGGCACCCAATGCTGCCTATGTAAGTGTAGTGGGTGATTTTAATATGTGGAATGGTTATGAGGGTATCATGACAAGAAGAGAACCATTAGGTATTTTTGAGACCTTTTTGCCAAATGCAAAGATTGGGGACTTGTATAAATTTCAAATTACCACAAGAAATGGTGAACTATTGTATAAGGCAGATCCCTTTGCCAATTATGCAGAAATGCGTCCCGGTACTGCTTCCAGAATAACAGATATTACAAATTATAACTGGGGGGACAAGGCTTGGCTGGCAAAGCGTAAGGAATTTGATACCAAGAAGTCTCCTATGTCCATTTATGAGGTACATCCTGGTTCATGGATGAAACACCCGCCAAAAGAAGGCAATACAGAAGGCTTTTATAATTATAAGGAATTAGCCCACAGACTGAAAGATTATGTCACGGAAATGGGATATACCCATGTGGAACTGATGGGTATTGCAGAACATCCTTTTGATGGTTCTTGGGGATATCAGGTAACCGGATATTATGCACCTACATCTCGTTATGGTACGCCTCAGGATTTTATGTATTTTGTTGATTATATGCATAAACATAATATAGGTGTTATTTTAGACTGGGTACCAGCACATTTTCCAAGAGATGCTCATGGCTTGGCAAACTTTGATGGTACACCGGTATTTGAATATGCAGATTCAAGAAAGGGAGAACACCCGGACTGGGGAACGAAGATATTTGATTTTGGTAAAAATGAGGTGCGAAACTTCCTGATTAGCAATGCCTTATTCTGGATAGAGCAGTTCCATGTAGATGGACTTCGAGTTGATGCAGTGGCATCCATGCTGTATCTTGACTATGGAAAACAGTCAGGTCAGTGGGTACCCAATAAATATGGTGGAAATAAGAACTTAGAGGCCATTGAGTTCTTTCGACATTTGAATTCCGTAGTTAAGGGTCGGAATGAAGGTGTGGCTATGATTGCAGAGGAATCCACAGCCTGGCCAAAGGTAACAGCGGATCCGGAGGATGATGGACTTGGCTTTACCCATAAGTGGAATATGGGCTGGATGCATGATTTCTTAGATTATATGAAACTTGACCCATATTTTAGAAAGGATAATCACAATAAGATGACCTTTGCAATGACCTATCAGACTTCAGAGAATTATATTAATGTGATTTCTCATGATGAGGTGGTGCATCTAAAGTGTGCCATGGTAAATAAGATGCCCTCACAGGACAAAGAGGAGAAGTATGCAAATCTTCGTGCAGCTTACACATTTATGTATGGACACCCGGGAAAGAAGTTGATATTTATGGGACAGGAGTTTGGTCAGGAACGTGAGTGGAGCGAAGAGAGAGAACTTGATTGGGCTTTGCTTGGGGAAAGTAAGCTAAATTCCGGCATGAAGGAGTATATGAAAGAATTGCTCCATCTATATAGGAATTATCCTGCCATGTATGAATTGGATGATACTTATGATGGTTTTGAGTGGAATGATCCGGATGATTCCTACCACAGTGTGTATAGCTTTATGAGAAAGTCGAAAAGCGGAAAGAACAATCTGCTCTTTGTCTGCAACTTTACACCCATGAGGTGGGAGGATTATCAAATAGGTGTGCCAAAAAAGAAAAAGTTTAAGCTGTTATTAACCAGCACTGATAAGAAATTTGGTGGTTCTGGCACAAAGAAAAAAGAGAATTATATTGCGGTAAGCAAAGAATGCAAAAATAAAGAGTATAGTTTTGAATATACTTTGGAGCCCTACGAGGCAGCAATCTTTGTTTTCTAAAGAATTTTTGTATAAAAAACCCATCCATTGTAAAATGTGGATGGGTTTTCACTTTGTTTCCCTTATAACAAATTATTCCTGTTCTGCTTTTAACTCTGTTAAAGCTTTTACTAAATTCCTGTCTGCAACTTCGAATTTAGGGTCTAAACGGTGTGGTGTCACGGTAACAATGTTATGCATGGAAATAGTTATGTATTCCAAAATATCTCTCTGTACATACGTTCTGGTTCCGGCATTGCTCTTATCACCAAATTCCAAAAGAATTTCACGGCAGCAGGTACCTAACTGAATCAAATCACCAAATGCAGATACCTGAGTTTTCTCCAGTGTTTTCATAATGGGATGATCGTAGCGGCCTAAAAGCTCACGAACCCTGTCTTTTAAATCCGGCATTTTGTTGTGATTTTTTTCATTAAATTCATCAAAGTATTCCATGAATACATCATAGGTAAGTTCTTCGCCATATCTACTTAAATAGAACATCTCAGAAGCATCATTATACTTTAATACATATAAAGTGGACAGGTAGTAAATATCGTCCGGTACAATACAGAAAGTGTCGCCGTTAATCATTTCAATGGTAACATATGCAAAGCCCATTTTTCGATATTGGTCAATTAGCTTTACAAAGTCATGTTTCTTAATTTTCTTTAATTCGGTTACATTTGCCCAGCTTAAAGCGGCTTCTTTTTGGGAATCGGAAAAAATTTTACTGGTACATCCCATAAACTGTTGTAAAATGGTATTTTTTTCATCCTCAGTGTTGCAGATGTAAACGCCTTTCCCTTTTCCGTCCTTGATTGCTAATAATTCCATAGTTATCCCTTTCCTTCCATTGCTGCCTATATGCAGCGTATTATACAGATATTGTAACATTACTAATACAAGAAAATCAACTATATATATAAAATAACAAAAAAAATAGATTGCGAGAGAAAACAAAGAAAATGAAAATCAGAATAAATAGATGCAGCAAAAAATGACTCTTAAGAAAATCGGCTTTGTGGTCGAAATAAAAAACAACAGAGTAAGTTGAGAAAGTGGGTAATGCAATGAAATTAGATTCTATTCTTGATATGGTAAAAAAGACAGCAATTACAGAATACACAACAGCGAAAACGGGAAAGGCTTCAGAAAAGCAGCCCACATCTAATATAGCATATGGAAAAGATTCGGGGCTTCTCTTTGAGGTAGAGGATACCGTTATCAATAAAAAGAGTATTCTGGAGGGCTTAGAGGCATTGGAAAAAACAGACTTGGAAACGCAGCAGAATTTTATGGCTGTTATGTCCAATACCATAAGCCAAGGTGATTTTCAACAAATGATGAAGGAGGGATATTCTTTCAGCGATTCTGAAGTGGAGCATATTGTAACTGTAGTAGATAAAATTAAGATTAAACTGGCACAGGCAGGGGTGAATACTGTCTATACCAGAGATGTGTCCCTGGAGGATATGGCAAGTGTATTGGGAAGTGAAGGTCAGGCAATACAGGTGGCTGGAGAGTTAGCAAATCCACAGATAACCGACATGGCACTGACAGGAGAAGAAGTAAATCTTCCAGAATCTATGGTAGAATTTACCTATGAAAGCCCTATGGGAACGGATGATTTGGCAGAGGCAAATTCAAACCTTCCTGCTTCCATGGAAATAGTTTCGGCTGCGGAAGATTTAATACCGTCAGAGAAAAGTTTTGGTAGTTTGACAAATCCAAATGAAAATCTTGAAATTCTGGCAGGCACAAAGGAAATGCCTGAATTTGTATTTCAGGATACGAAGGTACAGACAGAAGAGGAATTATATGATCTGATTGCCAATATGCTGACGGAAAATGATTTGCCCATAACAAAAGAAAATATGAATGAGATTGTTCAGTCTTTGCAGTTGGCATTGGAAATAACAGATTTGTCAGAAAGTGCTGTGAAGTTTATGTTGGAAAACAATCTGGAACCGACAATTATAAATGTATATCGGGCAGAATTCAGCAGCGGCAATGTGGAAAATACAAGGGGACAGGGCTATTATACAGATACCATGCCAGGGTATTATGCTAAAAAATCCAACAGTATTAACTGGCAGGCAATTCAGGGACAGATGGAGCGTGTCATAGATCAAGCCGGGCTGGAAATAAATGAAAAGACCATGGAGCAGGCAAAATGGCTAGTGGAGCGTGGTATACCACTTACAGAGGAAATTCTGGCAAAGTATGTAAAGTTAAAGGAAATTTCATTTCCTTTGCAGGCACAGGACATCTTAACCAGCATTATTTCAGGTATGAAAGAAGGAAATACGCCAAAGAGAGTGCTGTTAAATGATAAGCAGGATAAGATCACAAAGGCACTGGAAGTGCAGGAAAAACTTCAGGGTATTTCAGAGGATGCCCTAAAAAATACCATACTTTCCGGCAAAGCACTGACTCTTGAAAATCTCATAAAAGAGCAAAAAGTCATTGAGGAAAACCAGAATGCAACGTTTATCTATTCATCAGTGGAAGCAGTAAAAGAGGATGCACTGGAACTGATTACTGCCAGAAGACAGTTGGAGGAAGTACGCTTAATGATGACTGTGCAGGCAAGTGTTCGTATGATGAAGCAGGGAATTGATGTGGAGACAACGGAGTTGTCACAATTAGTGGAAGATTTGCGGCAAATAGAGGAAAACTATCAAAAATCCGTATTTCAGGCAGCGGATATTCCTTATACAGAGGAAGCAGGTAAAATCTTTGCTGAGACTAACCGCAAGGTTGAATCCTTGGCATTTATGCCAATGCACACCATAGGCAGATTTATTGAGGCAGATCAGCAGCCCACCATCAATGAGATACATGAGTATGGAGCAGCCCAGCAGGCATCTATGGAGGCCGCCAATAACAGCTATGAAACTATGATGACTGTGCCGAGAAGTGATTTGGGAGATTCTATTTACAAGGCATTTCAAAATATAGATGAAATTTTAAGACAGTTGTCCTTAGAGTCCACCCAGTCCAATGAACGTGCGGTGAAAATTTTGGCATTTAACCGTATGCCTGTCAGCGTGGACAATATACAAAGGGTAAAGCAGGCAGATGTCTGTGTGAATCGTCTTATGAATAACATGAGTGGTGAAGTGACCTTGGAACTGATACGCAGGGGCAGGAATCCTTTGGATACTGATATTTATCATCTGAATGATGAAGTGGAAGAGATTAGAACGAGTCTTGGTAACTTGGGCGAAGAAAAGTATAGTGAATTTCTGTGGAGAGCAGAGAAGAACCAGAGTATTACAGAAAATGAGCGCAATGCTTATATCGGTATTTATCGTTTGTTCCATCAGATTGAGAAATCACAGGGCAGTGTGGTAGGTGCCCTGGTGGCACAAGGAGCAGAGCTTACTTTGCGCAATTTGATTTCCGGTGTTAAGACTGCAAATTCTAAGGGAATTAGAGCTGTGGTAGATGATAAGTTTGGAGGGGTATCCGCAGGAAAATCGGAGATTACCCCGATAAAGGAGCAGATTGATGCGGGCTTTTCCCAGAGCGGCAATCAGAATAATCCTTCCTCTGATCATCAACAGGCATACAGTGACCAGCAAAAGCAGATACAGTATTACAATACCTTGGTAAAGGAAGCCATTGAGGAAATACAGCCAGAGAAGCTGGCACAAATACCGGATCTTGGAAAGACAGATTATACCTTAGAAAATTTTTACGATCTGTTGAAGAATCTGCCGGAAAATCAGCAAATGCAAAAGCAGGTTTATCAGGAAAAGATGACACAGCTTCAAGAGGCAAGAACCATAGAAAATAATGTAATTAAAATGCTGCTGGATTTTGAACAGCCAATTACCATAAACAATTTAACTGCTGCTGACAGTCTGATGAATCAGCGGGGCAGGATGATAAAGCGTTTGATGACGGAGGCATCCAAAACAACGAAAAAAAATAAAGAAAAGGAAATTTTAGAGGCAGCAGAGCGAGTGACGGATCATCTGGTATCAAAGGAAACAGCAGAGGCAGCTTATGAAAAGCTCACATCCGCAGAGAGTGAGCTGGTGGAGGCGGCTATGGAGGAAGAAGGTCTGGAATATGTGGATGTACGTTCTTTGCAGATGCTTCATCATCAGATTCAGCTTGCCGGACGTCTGAGCAGGGAGGAAAACTATGAGATACCTATGGAGATTAATAATGAAATTACTTCCATAAATCTTAAGATTATCCGGGGCAGTAATCGGGACGGAAATGTGGCGATTACCATGGAATGCGAGAAATACGGAAAAATTGCTGCTTCTTTTCATGTAAAGGCGGACAGGATCACTGGGCTGATGGTATCGGATACACAGGAGGGCTACGATTTTTTGCGGTCTTGTGACAAAGATATTAAGATTGGTATGGCAGGGGAGTCTTATCGTGTTACCAAATTAAACTATGCCAAAAGCGACAGTGTAGATTTAAATAAGTTTAGTGAAATAGAAAGGACGAAGAAAGAGTCTCAAGTGAACACAGCAGCACTGTATCAATGTGCCAGAGCCTTTATTGGAATTGTGCGGGAAAGAAATAGAGTATAAAAGGTAACGGTGAAGAAAAGAAACCGTTATTATGAAAGGTTTGTATTGGATTTGTGAATAATTTGTACTTAAAAGGTTATGAAATCCGCAGATAAATCCGATACCATTAATATATAATATTACATTTTAATTCAGGAGGACATGATATGAAGGTTAATCATAATATTGCCGCTGTTTTAGCAAACCAGCGCTTACAGACAACAGAAAATAAATTGTCAGCTTCCGTAGGAAAACTGTCATCGGGATATAAGATCAATTCTGCTAAGGATAATCCCGCAGGTTTTGCCATTGCCCATAAAATGAACACACAGCTTCGTGGTTTAGATAGAGCTTCGGACAATGCTATGGATGGTGTTTCTGCCATTGAAACAGCAGAGGGAGCCTTAGTGGAAGTGACAAATATGCTTCAGAGATTAAGAGAGCTGGCAGTACAGAGTGCCAACGATACTTATACTTTGGAGGACAGAGAGGCGATTCAAAAAGAAGTGGATAAACTTCAAGATGAGATTCAGAGAATCTCAAGGGATACAGAGTTCAATAAACAATCTCTTCTGGATGGAACGTTTGATACAAGAGCATACAGCAATACAGACGGGGTAAGTGCCAGACTTTTGTCGGATGAGGTACCGGCAGGTCCTTATACATTTAAGATTAACGGAATTGCAGAACGGGCAACCTTGACCTCGGCAGCAGTGAATATTACAGCCTTTGGAGCTGCACCTGGAGTTGCAGAAACTTTTAAGATGGCAGTGAATGATGTTTCGGTGGAAATTTCAACGGCAGATACGTTTGAAACTGCATACGGAAAGATTCGTGATGCGGCAGAGAAATCAGGTGTGGAAGCATTGTATGACAACACCACGAATACTATCACTTTTTTGAGTGAAGAATATGGCAGTAAATATTCTATCGATATTGCTGTTTCCACAGATACAGGAAAGAATATTTTAGGATTAGGTACCACTACGTTTGCAGCGGGAAAGGATGCAGATATCACACTAGACCTTACGGCTCCATCCAAATTTAAAAATACCGCAACTTGTACAGGAGACGGTGAGTATGTGAAGATCACTGACCGGGGCGGTTTTGAGATGACAATAAAGGTTGACAACGATGAGTATCAGAAAATTATGAATGATGATACGGAATCTCTTGCAGGGACAACTACAACCATTGATGTAAAGGGATTCGGATATATGTCCCTGCAGATTGGTGCCAACGAAAATCAGATTATGAATGTAAGAATTCCAGATATGTCTCTGGACAGTATGGGAATTGTGGAGTTAAATTATTTAACACACGAAGGCTCCTCAGAGGCAATTACCAAGATAGATGATGCTCTTGCCTATGTATCTTCTGCTCGTTCCAAATTAGGTGCTTATCAGAATCGTTTAGACTATACAATTTCCAGTCTGGATATTACGAATGAAAGCCTTACAGAGGCATACAGCCGTATTGTGGATGTGGATATGGCAGAAGAAATGACCAATTATACACAGTATAATGTGTTGCAGCAGGCAGGTGTATCTGTGCTGGCACAGGCAAATGATTTGCCTCAGACAGTGCTGCAGTTGTTACAGTAAAAAGAATAGTGGGCATAGATAGTAATATCTCCTAAAGTTTAGGATAAGCAGGGATTGATATGGATAATGCAAAAAAACAGGAATTTACCGCCAGAATAACCAATGCCAACCGAAGTGCATTGGTGGTGATATTATATGACATGATTCTGGAATATATGAAGGACGCAGAAAACGCTTTGGATAGCAACGACAGCACAAATTTTGCAGAGGAATTAGAAAAGGCAAGAGAATGTGTGAAGGAATTGGTATCCGCATTGGATATGCAGTATGAGTTGTCAGGGGAGCTTGCCAGGTTGTATCTGTATGTAAATAGGACCATTACCCGAAGCATTGTGAAGAAGGAAAAGGGAGAATTGGACAGTGCAAGAAATGTGATTACAGGTCTCAGGGAAAGTTTTGTAGCAGTGGCCAAACAGGATAATTCTCCGGTTATAATGAACAATGCACAGGAAATTTATGCTGGTCTAACTTATGGCAAAAACAGCTTAAATGAGAATTTAGCCAATGAGGGAGCAGATAGAGGATTTTTTGTCTAGCTTAAAAAGGAACTCTCAAAAAAAGCATTTAGAAACCTTGGGTTTTTAAATGCTTTTTTATGGTTCATTTATTTTTTTCCATTTCACGCATTAACTCTAGTAGAAATTTGTACCTTTTTTGAGCTGAATTTACCTCGTAAATATAACAGTCAATCAAATCAGGATTGACCACATTTTCAAAGTTTGAATAGGCAGTATCTAAAGCAGATTTCGTCAGGGCAAGGTCACGAATAATTTCTCGGTATTGTTTGTTATTCTTTTCTTTGTCTTTGTTTCTTCCAAACATTCATATCACCACTTTCTATCACATATAGTAAAGTATAAGCAGAGATATTCGATTTTATACAATAAATCTTAGGGGGAATGGTTATGAATAATGAACAATTCATGCTTTGTCTGCTTTTTTTGGCAGGTGTGGTGCTGGTAATTATTTTGTTTAAAAGTAAAATTGAATTTTTTATTAATATGGTTCTGCGGATGATGATGGGAACCATTGGAGTTTGTGTGGTAAACAGTATTTTTTTGGCACAGGGTATGGAGACGGGCATAGGGATCAATCCAGTTACCTTAAGCCTTCTTGCATTTTTAGGTTTACCAGGATTTATACTATTGTATGGAATCGCCTTTTATCAATTAATTTAGCATTTGAGACTTATTTTATTGGACAATGAGGCAAAAGAATTTGTGTAACTATTCAGTACCCTCATAGTTACAAGCAAAGAACCATGCAAAATTGCCTACGGCAATGGTTCTTTGCCTATTATATCCACTTTTTCTTACGGTCTGTGCAGTAAATGCACAGACCTACTGAACAGTTACGAATTTGTACAGTTTGTATAGGAGCAAAAATTTGTTTTGGCACATATTCATAATTTTTGCTCTTCATTCTGTAAAATATGCAGAAATAAAAAAAAGGGATGGACAAAAGTAATATCTTGTAATATACTCAAGTTACATTCCAAAAAGAAAATAAATCTTAATTCTGTTTGAATCAAACAAAGATACCAAATGTAGAAAAAGTAAAGAAAGAGGTGATAGATGTTCAAATTATTCAAATAATTCCAAATTTAGACGTAATTCAGATATTGACTGGTGTTTTGATAATTATCTGTATGGTTTTTGATGTAAAAACTCACAAAATTCCAAATTTATTTCTTGTTTCATTTCTGGTGTTGGCAGTTGCTGCAATGACAGCAGAACATCATATGGAAGTGGGAATAGAGAGAGTCTTAGTTATGGCGGCTTTGCTCACATTTTTTTATCCTATATTTTGTATTCGAATGATAGGAGCAGGAGATGTAAAGCTTTTAGCGGTGCTTGTGTTGTACATGCCTGGGGCTAAGGTAATCTATTTTTTGTTTTATGGTTTTTTCTTGGCAGGGTGTGGTGCACTTTTTAAAATGCTTTGCCACAATAACATAGGACAGCGTTTGGGCTGTTTGAGGGATTATTTCAGAGACAGTATAAGGCTGGGTAGTTTAAAGGCTTATTATGAGAAACAGCAGGGAAACGATAATACCATACCAATGGCAGTGCCCATTGGAATAAGCTTTTTATTGTATATGGGAGGAATGTATTGATTGCTTTTGGTAATTATGGATGAGGAAGAAGAGTATCTTGAGGGATTAAGCCATTATTTTCAGGAATGTTTTAATAAGTATTATGAAATTTATGCATTTCAGAATAAGGAGGCACTGCAATACTTTGCCCATGAGAAAGGAAAAGACATTGCAGTATTTTTGGGAAGTATCCATCTTACACCAAAGGAGGTGGAGGAACTTAAGATACAACAGTTTATTTATTTAAGTGCCGGAGACAAAATTGCAGAGACACAGACAGAGCAGAAAGCGGACATCATTTATAAGTATCAGCCGGCGGAAGCCATTGTAAAGGAATTTTTACAGGTTTGTAAATTTGCTAATTCAAAGGCAGCAGGCAATCTCACAAAACAGGTTAAGCTGTATGGAGTATATTCTCCTGTGGGCAGATGCGGTAAAACATCCTTGGCACTGACCATGGGAATCCTTATGGCAGAGGAGAAACATACCTTGTATGTGAGTCTGGAGGAATGGCCGGGCTTTGAGCGGATTCTTGGAGCGTATCAGGGAATGGATATTTCGGACTTGATTTATTACAGCAGGCAGGGAAAACAGAATCTTGGAATGTATTTAAATGGAATGCTGCAGGTTGTAAAAAAATTAATGATTTTACCACCGGTTAAGAGGGCACCGGATATTCAGGAATTGACACAGGAGGAATTTTTAGAGTTTCTTCAGGAATTGATACAGACAGGTGAATTTGATGCGATTATCATTGACTTTGGAAATCAGATAAGACAGGTGCTGGCATCTATGGAACAATTAGAAAAGCTTTATATGCCCACATTAAAGGATAGTATATCCCGAGCGAAACAGCAGGAATTTTTAAGCTTTATAGAGAATTCGAACTATGAGAAACAGCAGGATAAGATTGTTGTCTGTAAAATGTCATTGTCAAATAAAAGGAACTGTGAAAATGTGGAGGAGCTATCGAATGGCAGCTTTGGAGCTTATGTGCGTGAACTGTTAGAGGAAGAGAGGTAAGTAATCTATGAACCAGAGAGAACAGATTAAGGAAGCTGTTCTGGCAGAATTAGACTTTTCAAAGGAGATAGAGGATACAGAAATTCACAATATCATTGATCATGCAATTATAAAAAGCAGTAAGGAATATTATATGCCTATTCAGGAAAGATACCGACTGTCCAAGGAGCTGTTCTTTGATATTCGAAGACTGGGGATTTTGCAGGAGTTGATAGAGGATGATTCCATTACAGAAATTATGGTAAATGGTGTGGAGAATATCTTTGTGGAGCGGAATGGTAAAGTGGAGCAGTGGGATCAGAATTTTCAAAGCAGAGAAAAGCTTTTGGATGTGATTCAGCAGATTGTGGCGGAATGTAATAGAGTGGTAAATGAATCTTCTCCTATTGTGGATGCCAGATTATCCAATGGTGACAGAGTGAATGTAATTTTGCCGCCGGTGGCATTAAACGGACCTATTTTGACCATACGAAGATTTGCCAACACGGCAATCACCATGGAAAAACTGATACAATGGAAAAGTTTAACAAAGGAAATGGCAGGATTTCTCAGTGAACTGGTAAAAGCAAAGTACAACATTTTTATCAGTGGTGGTACCGGTTCTGGAAAAACCACCTTTCTTAACGCCCTTACAGCCTTTATTCCGCAAGATGAGCGGATTATTACCATTGAAGATAGTGCAGAGCTGCAATTACAGGGGATTCCCAATCTGGTGCGGCTGGAGACCAGAAATGCCAATGTGGAGGGCTGTGTGCCCATTACCATCCGGGATTTGATTAAGGCATCTCTGCGTCAGAGACCGGATCGAATTGTCATAGGGGAAGTGAGAGGTGCAGAATGTATTGATTTACTCAGTGCCATGAATACGGGGCATGATGGCAGCCTGAGTACGGGACATGCCAATAGTGCCCAAGATATGCTCAGCAGATTGGAGACTATGGTGCTTATGGGAATGGACATTCCCATGGCTGCCATTGAAAAGCAGATTGCATCAGCCATTGATATCTTTGTTCATTTGGGACGGCTTAAGGATAAGAGCAGAAAGGTTTTGGAGATATCGGAAGTTCTTGGCTATGAGCAGGGGGAAATCCGGCTGAACCCTATTTATCGTTTTGTGGAAGAAGACAAAAAGGAGGGAAAGTTGGGTACATGGAAAAAACTGGACAACTTAAACCATCAAGAAAAGCTAAGGAGTGCAGGACTTTAATAAAGGCAAAGCAATATAACCAGTATTGTTTTACGTTACCAGAGCTATTAAAAATGTTACTGATAGGTATTGTGACATTACTTTTTTTGGGGCATTTATTTTATGGCACATATTTTGCGGGAATCTTCTTTAGTCCAAGTCTTTATTTCTATGTGGAAAAACAGCGAAAAAAACAGGTGAAAAAGCAGAGACAGCAATTAATGGAACAATTTAAGGATGCTCTTGTAATGGCAGGACAAGCCATGGAGGCAGGTTATTCAGTGGAAAACAGTTTTTTGGAAAGTTATGAACCCTTAAAGGAGCGTTATGGCGAGAAGGCTCATATGGTACAAGAACTGTACCGGATGAAGCAGGGGTTGCACTTGAATATAAAAATTGAGGAACTTTTGCTGGATTTGGCAGAACGAAGTAATTTAGAGGATGTACGGGATTTTGCAATTGTGTTTGCACAGGCGAAAAGAGGGGGAGGTAATCTGGCTTATATTATGGGACGTACTATCACCATGATAAAAGACAAGATAGAGCTTCAGAAGGAAATTCAGATAATGCTTTCGGGAAAAAAGTATGAGCAGAGAATTATGAGTATGGTTCCTTTATGCATTATGGTGTATATCAGTGTTACATCCAAAGGTTTTTTTGATGTGATGTATGGCAATTTGGCTGGCGTGCTGATTATGACAGTTTGTCTGTGTGCTTATGGCATTGCCTTGCTTATGGCAGAGCATCTGATGAGAATTGAGGTGTAATATTCTATGAAAAAGTGGATTTGTGACAGTATGTATTTTCAAAGACTGCTGGCGACAAAACAAAGTGCGGATATCTGGCAGGAGGAAAAGAAACTTAGGGAAGAAACATATGAAGAAATAAAAAAGCTTCTCTATTGTATTCTGGCAGTGGCAGTGCTGGTGATAATTTACTTGTCCACTTATTCTGTAAAAGAAACGTCTGTGAAAGGAGGAGTGATTGAAAAAACAGAAGTGGAAACACAGTACCAGTTAAGCTTTCAGGCAGAAGACGGATCGGTAAAGGGCAATACGAAGATTACGCTCCCTGAAAGACCTTACAGCCAGCAGGAGGCACAGGAGTTGTTTGAACAGGCAGAAATGGTTTTAGAGCAGGAAATCCTGGGAGAAAACCAAAGCCTTGAAAAAGTCAGCAAAGATTTGAATTTTTGTGACAGTATAGAGAATAATCCAGTGTATATTCAGTGGAGCACAGATAGGGAGGAATTATTAAATTCCCAAGGACAGGTATTTTGTCCTTCTCAAAAACAGGAGGGTGAGACAGTAATCATAACAGCACAGCTTTCTTTGGGAGAGTATGTGCAGGAATATAGTTTTCCGGTCTGTGTGGCAATGCCTGATGCCAGAGATAAGGTCTGGTGGCAGCGGGCAGTAGAGCGGAGCTTACAGGGTGTCTTAGAACAGGGGCAGCAGGAAAAACAAATCAAGCTTCCAGAATTGATTGAAGGTTATGCCATAAACTTTCAAGAAAAGCAGAATCAGAGACCTTGGTATTTACTGTTAGCAATTCCTATGGTGGGTATGGCCTTATTCTACGGAAATCAGCAGGAGGCAGAAAAGAAAAAGAAGGAACGCAATCAGGGACTTCTCAGGGACTACCCAGAGCTTCTTAGTCGGTTCAGCCTATATATTCAGGCGGGCATGACAAGTAAAAATGCCTTAGGAAAGCTGGTTAATGAGTATGAAACCCACAGGAATGGAAAGGAAGACAATAAATCAAAAAAGAACAGAAAAAAGGAAACAAAAGTTCAATATGGGTATGAGGAACTGCAAAGAACCTATTATGAACTGCAAGGAGGCATCAGTGAACATGAGGCCTATAAAAACTTAGGAGAAAGAGTTGCTTTATCGGAATATAAAAGGTTTTGCACACTGATGATACAGCAGTTAGAGAAGGGATCCAAAGGTTTTTTGACAGCGTTGCAGCAGGAGACAGGGGAGGCGTTTGAAAAGAGAAAACGCCTTGCCAGAGAGGCAGGCGAGGAGGCAGGAACCAAAATGCTGCTGCCAATGGGTATGCTATTTGTAATTACCTTAGTATTGATTATGGTTCCCCCTTGTTTTTCCTTTATTATGTAGGAGGTATTAATATGATAAGACAATTTATAAAAGAAGAAGACGGTGTAGGTGTTGTGGAAATTATATTGATTCTTGTAGTATTGATTGGATTAGTGATTATCTTTAAGGAGCAGTTGAATTCCTTGGTAACAAAGATATTCAGCAATATTACCACCAATAGTAATAAGGTGTTGAAATAGTATGAAAAAAGGCAGAAAACAGGGAAGTATAACAGTTTTTTTGTCCATGATTCTGCTGATTCTGCTATCTGTGGCGGTACAGGTACTTGGGGAGACAATGCATCAGGCAGACAGAGTGAAGCTTGTCTCCTCCATGAATCTGTCCCTGCAGAGTACGCTGTCAGAATATGATTTGGAGTTGTTAGAAGAGTATGGACTATTTTTTCTTTCTGCAACACAGGAAGAGGCATTGACCCGACTGGACTATTATCTGTATCGAAATCTGGAAAATACCGGTGGAATGGTACAAATGAAACTGGAAGAAGATGAGATACAGTCTTTGGAATTGGCAACAGACCACAAGGGAATGGCATATTTCCGGCAGGCAGTAGAAGCAGAGTCCCTTTGTATTGCAAAGCAGGCCATACAACAGGCAAAAGAATTACTGGAAAATTACAAACAGGGAGAAGACAGTCATAAGACCTTGGATAATAACCAAATAACCAAGGAACAGCTACAAGTACCGGAAGATTTGGAAGTGGATGAGGAAGCAAAGAAACAGGCAGAGAACGTAGTAAATCCTGTGGATGTGATTACTGCCATAAAGGAAAACGGCATATTGGGGCTTTTGACCTACGATATGACACTTTCTGGTAATACAATTTTACTGGAGAATACATTGCAAAAAAGAAAATTAAAGCAAGGCAGTTACCAGAGAAGTTATCAAAATAGTGCCAGTGATGAAATATTATTTCAGCTTTACTTAAAAGATAACTTTACAAATTTCCGTCAAGATGCGGGAGAATATTCTAAAGCACAGGGTCTTAGGTATCAGCAGGAATACATTATTGCAGGAAAGGAAAGTGATAAAAAAAATTTAGATAAAATAGTAGAAAAAATACTTTGGATTCGGGAGGGTGTAAATTTTGTATATTTATTGTCAGACGGAACAAAAGTTGCAGAGGCAGATGCATTGGCAATGGCACTGGTGGGATATACAGGGCTTGCACCGCTGATAGTAGCAACAAAACTTGCTATATTGGCAGTATGGGCATATGGAGAAAGTTTGTTGGAGGCAAGAGTGCTTTTGCAGGGAGGCAGAGTAGAATTTATCAAATCAGCAGAAAATTGGCATCTTTCTCTAGGGCAGCTTGCCAATGTAGCAGAGGTGTTAAGAGGAAATGTGTCAGGTGACAAAAGGGGGATGAGTTATGAAGACTATTTATTTGTGTTTATGAATACCACTTCTAAGGAAGACAGATGTTATCGAAGTATGGATATGATAGAGCAGCAGATGCAGCTTCGTTATAATAAAAACGCTTTTCGTATGGACAATTGTGTTTTCTATATAAAAGCAATGGCATCGGCAGAAAGCAGAAAAGGAAATACCATTACTGTTATTAAGGGAATGGGCTATTAAAGGGGGTGCATAACATGTTCTTTTCTTATGAAAATAACAAAATAGCTGCATTATTCAGCAAAAAAACATACAAAAAAGTCTGGTTTACTATAAAAACAAACCAAATAAACGACAAAATAAAAAAAAATCAAATATTCATATGTCAATATTCTCTCAGAATGCAATACAAATATATGCGGCAAGACCATAAGAAAAGAACATCTTATGCAGCCTCTGAGAAAGATTCACAAAGAAAAAAGGCTTCTCTGACGGTGGAGGCATCAATTGTATTTCCTATTTTTGTATTGGCTTTTTTTCTGTTTATCTATGGTGCAAAAATTGTGGAGCTGCAATCTAAAATTCAATATGCATTGGAGGTAACAGCCATGGAGCTGGCAGACTATGCGGTGACAAAAGATGCAGACACCAAAGCATTGGCATTAGCTGGAAACTTAGTCTATTCCAACGAAGGGGCAGGTATACTTTTTGAGAAAAATTTTCAAAAATGTAATGCAGATAGAACTATGCTGTCGAATACAGTTGTCCCCTTTTCTTTTGGAAATTCTAAGATATTAAAAGAGAATCAGGCAATCTATCTGGTGGTAAAATATAAAATTAAGGTGCTAGGTTTTTCCATATTTTTTCGAGATAAAAATATAAGCTGTGTGCAGAATACCTGTCTGCGTGCCTTTGTGGGCGTCAGTGTCAAGGAGTGGTCTGAGAATCAGATTGTGTATATTACTACCGGAGAACAGGTCTACCATACCAACCGAAATTGTACACATATTAAGCTATCCATTCAAAAAGTAAGTGCCGAGGAGTTTTGGAAAAAGAAAGAATATCATCAAAGATACAGCGGCTGTGTTTTATGCGGCAGTAAAATGGAAGGGGACTATTATTACATCACAGAGGATGGAAAGAGATATCATAAAAGCATACTATGTAAAGGGTTAAAAAGAACTGTAGAGAGAATCCCTCTGCATCAGGCAGGGGGAAGAAGTTTATGCAGCCGGTGTGCTACAAAAAAGTAAGGAGAGTGTAATGAAAGAAGTTTTAATAGGAATGCTGCTGTTGGAGAGCATTTTGGATATGAAAACCAAGCAGGTATGGATTGTCCCGCCCATATTAATTATGGCGGCAGGAGTTATACGGAGTATCAGCAAAGGCGAAATGAATCTGCCGGAGTTGGCGGGCATATCAGTCACTATATTGATACTGGTACTTGTCAGCAAAGGCAGCAGAGAATCGCTGGGCATGGGAGATGTATGGCTGATTGGAAGTATGCTTGGTGTACTTGGGATTCTGTTAGGTATGGAAAGTGTGCTGTTGGCTTTTCTATTGTCAGGTCTATATGGAGGAATACAATTTATATGCCATAAATCAGGAAAAAAACGATTTCCCATGGCACCGTTTTTGCTGATGGGAACCATAGGAGGTGTGTATATGGGATGAAACGCAGGGGAAGTATGACGGTAGAGGCATCTTACCTAATGCCAATGATTCTGATTGTAATTATTATGCTGGAATTTTTGTTTTTCTATGCTTATGACAAAGTTGCTTTATGGGGAAATACTTATTATATGGCACTAAAGGTCAGAGAACAGGAAAGTGAAAATATCACATATAACATGCAGCAGGAATGGAAAACATTGTGTGAACAAACGCTGGTTTTGTACCAAAATGACAGTGTAACTGTCAAAAAAGGCACAGCAGATGTGAATGTAACTGGCAAAATGGTATTTCAAGTTCCTTTTTGGGGGAAGGTTTCTATAACAGAGCAGAGCAGTGTACCTTTGGGCAGCGGAAAAAAACAGGCAGCAAGAATTGTGAAATGGAAAAAAAGCAGTGCAGTTAAAAAGTAAGGAGTATATTTTGGAAGGGTATTTTAAAAGGGAAAAAAATAAAAATTATCTGGTGTTTGACAGACCCCAGACAGAAAAGAATTACAAGTATAAAATGTTTGAGCATTATCAAATAAAGGGATTTCTAATATGTAAAAGCTACTACATAAACAATAGTGTTCGTCTGCAATATGACATTAGTTCCATGCAGTCCCTGGAGTGCATTTGTGAGAAAAAGCAACTGACACAGGAAAGATTTGAAAGACTATTGCAGGGAACAGTGACAATGTTTTCGGAGTTGAACCGATTTTTTTTAAATGCAGATGATGTATGTTTTCAACCAGAATATATCTATATGGATATGGAGAAGTTTCAACCAGTATTTTGTTATTATCCAGATAAGCAGGAAACAGGGGCGGAACAGGGATTTCATCAGCTGTCAGAATATCTTATCAATCATTTGGATTACGAAGATAAGCAGTTAATAGAGAAAGGATATGAATTGTACCGTTTGACTTCACAGGATAATTACAGCATTGAGAAAAGTATACAGAAAGTATTGACCATGCATCTGATGGATACGATTGAGGAAGACACAAAAGAGGAATTATGGGAGGAGGCAGAAGAAATGGAGTATCCAGAGGAACGAACAGAAGAAAAAATATCCGAGGGCAGGTTATGGAACAGCCTGTTTGGGAGATGGAAAAATCTACCAATTATAAAAGAAGAAAGGTTTGAAAGAAATAAAGAAGAGATATTGGAGGAAAGTATCACAGAGCTGGAGGAATTGGAGGAAACCTATGGTCATACGGTGTTGATTAAGGAAGACAAGGGAAAGCCCATACATTATCTTGTGGCATTAAGTGAAGGCGGCTATGAGGATTTTTCAATATGTAAGTATCCTTTTGTTCTGGGAAAGGGCAGAGAGTGGGTGGATGGTCTTATTCCCCATGAGCTTATCAGCAGAATTCATGCCCAGTTAGAGGAAGAAGAGGGAGCAATTTTTCTTACAGATTTAAATTCCACCAATGGAACCTTTGTAAATGAGCAGCAGATGCAGGCCAATGAGACGGTACAGTTGAGCAGCGGAGATGTGATTGGATTTGGGGAAGTATATTATCGTTTCGTATAGCTTGACAGTGATAAAAAGTCATGATAATGTTTAAGTGAAGAGCGAGGTATCAGTATATGAAGATAAATATTTATTATGGTGGAAGGGGTTTAATTGATGACCCCACCTTGTATGTAATTAGTAAAATGCAGGAGATTTTTCAGGAGCTGAATGTAAAGATAGAGCGGTACAATCTGTTTGAACAGAAAAATAAGATTGCAACACTGCCTCAAACCTTAAAGGATGCCGATGGAATTATTTTGGCAACCACTGTGGAGTGGTATGGTATTGGCGGCTATATGCAGCAGTTTTTGGATGCTTGCTGGCTTTATGGAGATAAGACAAAAATCAGCGGCTTATATATGAGACCGGTAGTTATGTCAACTACCTATGGTGAGAAAGAGGCTTCTCTTACACTGTCCAATGCATGGGAGATTTTGGGGGGAATTCCGTTAAGCAGTATTGTAGGTTATGTGGATGATGTGATTGCTTTTGAAATGAATGAGGGTTTTGCCAATCTGATAGAAAGAAAAGCGGAAAATACCTATCGAGCCATTTCCCAGCGGCTGGTGGGACTGCCAAGCAGTAATCATGCAGTGAAAAAGACAGTGCTCCGCACCAAGGGCATTGAGCTAACACCTCAGGAGAGTGAGCAGCTGTCAAAATATGCGTCGGATGATATGTATGTAAAGAAACAAAAAGAGGATATTCAGGAGCTAAGCAGTCTGTTTAAGGGCATGATGAATAAAAAAGACAATAATGAGAGCACCGAGTTTATAGAGGAATTTAAGGCAAAGTATACCCCTGAAACCGATTTTCAGGCCATTTATAAATTTGTGATTTCCGATAAGAAGAAGCCATTAATTGTAGATATTGGTATTGGTGGTTTGGAATGCTATTATGGAAATTTGGAAAGTGCAGATGTGTCTGCCAAGATTTCTAAAGATATTATGAACCAAATTTTGAGCGGAAGAATCACTTTTCAAAGAGCGTTCATGTCAGGGCAAATGACAGCAAAGGGAGATTTTAAGTTGCTTCGGATGCTTGATGTGGTATTTCCCTTTGGGGAATAGAATAGGAGGAAAAAATGAGAGATAATAATTGCATTTTTTGTAAGATTGCAAAGGGAGAGATTCCTTCTGCGACTTTGTACGAAGATGATTTGGTTAAGGTGATTCTTGATATTTCACCAGCAACCAAAGGACATGCACTGATTTTGCCCAAGGAGCATTATGATAATTTTTATGAGATCAGTGAAGATTGTGCAAAGCATGTGATTGTCACAGCCAAGAAGATGGCAGAGAAAATGAAAGAGCAGTTGGATTTGGAGGGGTTAAATGTACTTCAAAACAATGGTGAAATTGCAGGGCAGACGGTATTTCACTATCATATGCATTTGATTCCGCGATATAAAGAGGATCAGGTAAATATGGACTGGAACCATGGTGAAGTTACGGAGGAATATAAAGAAGATTTGATGCAAAAACTTTCACTGTAAGAAAGGTAATATAATACCAAATAATATAGACGGCGATTCATTATCGCCGTCTATATTATTCATGACAATAGAAAGTTCGCAGAGTGTACTTTCTATTGTTTGCTGGATTCCTTAATTAACTCCACAATGGTAGCAACCGAATCCGTTTGAGCACTGTTGCGCATGGTGAGAATATATTTATCCCGATTTTTATAGACTCGTTCAATGGCTTCGTATAAGCTGGTGTTTGTTACTTGTTCTTCCTCGATTACTACACTAAAACCTTGATTTTCAAAGGAGCGGGCATTGAGAATCTGATCACCTCTGCTGGCAGCGGCAGACAGCGGAATCAAAATATTAGGCTTTCGCAGTGCCAAAAGCTCACAGATGGCATTGGCACCGGCTCTGGAAATTACCACATCAGATAATGCAAATAAATCTGCCAATTCCTGTTTGATATATTCAAATTGGCGGTAACCACGTCTGCCCTCTAAAGCAGGTTCTGTTTTTCCTTCACCACACAAATGAATAACTTGATATTTTTCTAACAAGGAATCTAAATTATCCCGAATGGCATTGTTGATGGCAACAGAACCTAAGCTTCCTCCAATAACCATAATTACCGGTTTTGCGGGATGAAAGCCCAAAAATTGTAAGGCTTTGGTTTTAGACCCTTCCATCAGCTCCTTTCGGATAGGTGAACCGGTAAGCACTGCTTTGCCGGAAGGAAGATATTTTAAGGTTTCCGGAAAATTACAGCATACTTTGACGGCACAGGGAATGGCAAGCTTATTGGCAAGTCCCGGTGTCATATCCGACTCGTGAATAATGGCGGGAATGGATAAATGTTTTGCGGCAATTACCACAGGAACAGTCACAAAGCCTCCCTTAGAGAAAATGACATCCGGTTTTAAATGCTTTAATATTTTTTTTGCTTCTCCATAACCCTTTATTACCTTAAAGGGATCTGAAAAATTTTTGGGATCAAAATATCTTCTCAATTTGCCGGAGGAAATCCCGTAGTAAGGTATGTCTAACTCCTCAATTAAATTCTTTTCAATTCCCTCATAGGAACCAATGTAGGAGATTTCATAACCCTCCTTTTGAAGTGAGGGGATCAAAGCAATGTTTGGGGTGACGTGTCCGGCAGTTCCGCCGCCGGTCAAAACAATTCGTTTCATAAGTGCGTATGCCTCCTATTATTGCATAGATTTTAATGCTTTGGCCAACTGATCCGGACAAGATGTAGATTTCATACCACAGCGGATTCCTTCTAATTTTGCAATAGCATCCTCCACTTTCATGCCGGTGGCCAGTGCGGCAACACCCTGAGTGTTTCCGGAACATCCTCCAATAAATTTAATAGATTTTATAATGCCATTCTCTACTTCAATGTTAATTGCCTGTGAGCAAACGCCCTGTGTCTGATATGTCATGTTCTTCCCTCCTAAATTTAATATGTGTTGTGTATTTTAGATAATATGATTATATCAAAGTCTTGTTATTTTTTAAAGTACCACAAGAGACAAAAACAATGCAGCAGTTATCTTATACCCAAAATATGATATATCAAAGTAAAATTGTAAAACTGTGGCGGTAAACATAAAATAATGCCGAAAAGCCTCGTAAAATCAAAAAATTTGAAGATGAGTTTTTGTTGAAACTCCCATAGGGTACCGCTATAATTAATCCCAACAAGGACACTTTAAAAATTTTGAAAAAAGAAAGGTTTGATAAAAAATGAATATTACTATGGACGAGATTGTTGATGAGAGATATTTACTGTATGTAAGCTTAGTATTAGCACTTATGGCAATTTTAAGCAGATTTGTTCTGGGAATTATTTTGGATTCTATCAGTAGGGATAGCGAGAATCCAGGAAAAAAGAAAACAAAATTTGCCAGAAATTATAAGCAAAAGGTGGAGCAGACTTTTGCGGTGGATAGAGTGGTGAATGATACTGCTGTTTTTGTGGAAAAATATATCCGTAGACACCGTTTTTTGTGGATAAGTCTCAGAGGATGGCATTTGATGGCAATTCGATTGCTGTTGGTGGCAGTTGGTTTAAATGTTTTTGCCAGTGCCTATGCATTAATCTATGAGTTTCCCTGGGAGCTGGCAGCATGGAGTATGGCAGTGAACCTGCTTATCATTATATTGTGTTGTCTCGCTATGAGTTTCACGGATTTTAATTATAAATATGCGGGTATCAAAGTAAATATGCAAAATTACATAGAAAATGAATATAAAAACCATAAGGAGGCAATAAAAGAAGCAGAGGAGGAACTAAAACAGAAGGAACAAAGTGTTATTCAGAACAATGAAAACTCTGAACAAAGTCAAAGAAATCAAACATTGTCTGTTGCAGAGGAGAAAATTATACAAGATGTAATAAAGGAATTTTTGTAATGGTTCTATATGGAACGGTTATGCTTTATTGTTATTTTTGGTAAGTAAAGGAATTTTAAGCTTGATTATATAGTACACATTTGCTAAAATAAAGCTAAATATGGCTATGTAACATATACAATAGCTTATTTCACGAAGATTGCAGCATATAACCATACTGCCATATAATTTTCATACGTGCGATACCATTACAAAGAAGGAGTGTGCAAAATGTCAAAAGTAACATTTGATTATTCAAAGGCAACAGGATTTATTAATGAAAAAGAAGTAGAAAATATGAAAAAACTTGCTCTGGATGCAAAAGAGCAGTTAGTTTCCAAAACAGGTGCAGGAAATGATTTCTTAGGATGGATTGATCTGCCCGTCAACTATGACAAGGACGAGTTTGAAAGAATCCAGAAGGCTGCAGCTAAGATCCAGAGCGATTCAGAGGTGTTAATTGTAATCGGTATTGGGGGTTCTTATCTGGGTGCAAGAGCTGCCATTGAATTTTTAAGACATAATTTCTACAATTCCGTATCCAAAGAAATTAGAAAGACACCAGAAATTTATTATGCAGGCAATAGCATCAGCAGCACCTATCTAAAGAATTTATTAGATGTGGTAGGTGACAGAGACTTTTCTGTAAACATTATTTCCAAGTCTGGTACCACCACAGAGCCGGCGATTGCATTCCGTATCTTTAAGAAAAAGCTGGAAGAAAAGTATGGCAAGGAAGAAGCGGCAAAGAGAATCTATGCTACCACAGATAAGGCAAAGGGAGCCTTAAAGAACCTGGCAGCAGAAGAAGGTTATGAGTCTTTCGTGGTACCAGATGATGTAGGAGGTCGTTTTTCTGTGTTGACAGCAGTAGGTTTACTTCCAATTGCAGTCAGTGGTGCAGATATCACGAAGTTAATGGAAGGTGCGGCTTCTGGAAGAAAGCGTGCCTTAGAAGCAGACTTTGAAGAAAATGATGCATTAAAATATGCTGCAATCAGAAACATTCTGCTACGCAAGGGCAAAGAGGTGGAGATAGTAGCCAATTATGAGCCAAGCCTTCATTATGTATCAGAGTGGTGGAAGCAGTTATATGGCGAATCGGAAGGTAAAGATCAGAAAGGTATTCTTCCGGCAGCCGTGGATTTGACTACAGATTTGCATTCCATGGGACAGTTTATTCAGGATGGTTCAAGGATTATGTTTGAGACGGTCATGAATGTTGAAACCTCCAGAGAAGAAGTGATTTTAGAGGAAGAGCCGGTAGACTTAGACGGATTAAATTATTTGGCAGGAAAGAGTGTGGATTTCATCAATAAAAGTGCTATGAATGGCACCATCTTAGCTCACACAGACGGAAATGTACCTAATTTGTTAGTGCAGATTCCGGAGCAGAATGAATTTTATTTAGGAGAACTATTTTATTTCTTTGAATTTGCATGTGGTATCAGCGGATATCTCTTAGGAGTAAACCCCTTTGACCAGCCAGGTGTAGAAAGTTATAAGAAAAACATGTTTGCTTTGCTTGGCAAACCGGGCTTCGAAAAAGAAAGAGAAGAATTATTAAAGAGACTGTAGGACAACACCAATGAGGGCGGTGGTTTATACCACCGTCCTTTTTACCCTATAAATTGAGAGGAATGGATATATATGAAAATAGTAATGCTTGAGAGAAACAGCCTTGGTTCGGATATAGATATATCCTGCTTAAAAAAGTATGGGGAATGGACAGAGTATCCCACATCCGATGAAAAAAATACCCCCATGCGGATTCAAGATGCAGATATTGTACTTGTAAACAAGATAAGATTAAATGAGGAGACCTTGAAAGATGCCAAACAATTAAAACTCATATGCATTACTGCTACCGGTACAGATAATGTAGATAAAGATTATGCCACAAAGCGGGGGATTTTAATCACTAACGTAAAGGGATATTCCACAAAATCCGTTGCCCAGCATACCTTTGCACTGCTTTTCTACTTACTGGAAAAATTGCACTACTATGATACATATGTAAAATCAGGTGCATATACAGAAAGTGGCATGTTTTCTCATTTTGATAAGAGCTTTACGGAACTTTCCCAAAAAACTTGGGGTATTATCGGTTTGGGAGCCATTGGCAAAGAGGTGGCAAAGATTGCCCAAGCCTTCGGCTGTAAGGTAATCTATTACTCCACCACAGGTAAAAATAAAAATGATACCTATGAGCAAGTAGATTTTGATACCTTGCTGTCACAATCGGATATTATAAGTATTCATGCACCTTTGACCCGGCAGACTTATCATATGATGGATTCTGCTGCGTTGGCAAAAATGAAACCCACTGCATACTTGATTAATGTGGGCAGAGGTGTCATTGTGGATGACAGTGCATTGGCAAAGGTTCTGACAGAGAAAAGAATTGCAGGTGCCGCATTAGATGTTATGTCACAGGAACCCTTAGAAAAAGACAATCCACTGACTGCCATAAAAGACAGTGAGCGGCTGCTTATTACACCGCATATGGGGTGGGCATCCATAGAAGCAAGAAAACGGCTGGTAGATACTTTGGCAGAAACCATTGAAGGTTATCAGAATGGGAAGCCTGTTCATGTGGTAAATAAGGAGATTTTACTGCAAAACGTAATACTAATTGGTATGCCGGGGGTGGGCAAAAGTACGATAGGTGTGGTATTGGCAAAGAAATTAGGCTACCAGTTTATGGATTCCGATCTATTAATTCAAACCAGAGAAAAAAGAATGTTAAAAGATATTATTCAACAGGAGGGCTTAGAGGGATTTTTAGAGATAGAGGCAGATGTGAATTCCACAGTGGAAATCGAAAATGTGGTACTGGCAACAGGCGGAAGTGTAGTTTATAAAGAAAAAGCCATGGAACATTTAAAGAAAATTGGAACAGTGGTGTACTTGAAGGCAGGATATCAGGAACTGGCGAAACGTTTAGGCAATCTTCAGGAGCGGGGAGTAGCCTTAAAGCCGGGGCAGACGTTGAAAGATTTATATAGTGAGAGATGTCCGCTGTACGAAAAGTATGCAGATATTATTGTGGATGAAGAACAGATGGGATTAGATGAAACCTTGGATAAAGTCCTTTACAAGATAAGAAAAAATTGGTAAAATAAATTGTTAAAGATAAAATTTGAGATCGAAAAGCTATAAAGGAGTTATAAGATGAGAAAGTGGACAAAGCATAAGAAACAACTTTCATTGTTTTTTGCAATGGGAGCAATTGCTTCAGTTTTTGGAATCTTTGTAATACATCCTATGTTTCGCAGTTACGAACGTACGGATGAAAATTATTATAAACTGACTTTAAATGGCACAGAAATTGGACAGGTAGCTTCCATGGATGGCATTCAGGAAATGCTTATAGAAGAAAAGTCAAAGGTGGCAGCCATGCAGGAAGGGCTTACGATTGTAAAGGCAGATTTAGCATATACCACAGAAAATAAGATTTTTGCCAGAACAACCTCTCAAAAGAAACTGCAGGAAAATATGTATGAGGTTTTGAAGGATGCTACGGTCACCTATAATCAAAAGGCATATACGGTAAAAATCAATCAGTTTACGGTTACTCTCTCTACCAAGGAAGATGTGATCCAACTGTTAAACGCAGCTAAGAATAAATACGATACCACGGATTCCTATCAAGTGGAACTGATATCAGATAATGAAAGAGAATTGAATGTTATGACAGCACAGGTGGTTAAGGCAGCCAAGGCAGCAGAAGAGCATCCCAAGGTTTCTGCTTCTACCATCAATGCAGGGATTTGTACTATTACAGATGAATTATCTTATGGAATTAATACACCTGAGGAGATTTATCAGGAGGGACTGTTAAGTGTAGATTTTGCAGATACTGTGGAGGTGGTAGAATCCTATGTGAAGGATGATGAAATTACCTCGCTTACGGATGCCATTGATTTAGTAACAAAGGATAAGGAAAAGAATAAAATCTATGAAGTAAAGTCTGGGGACAGTCTATCTGTGATAGCTGAAAATTATAACACCACAGTGGCAAATCTGGTGGCCATTAATGAAGGTTTAGAAAATGCAGATTCCATTATCCGTGTGGGAGATGAACTGACAGTTACAGTCCCGGAACCTGAATTGTCAGTTATTACAGAGGAAGAAGAAATTTATTCAGAAAACTATCAGGCGGAAACCCAGTATATTGATAATAATTCTTGGTATACCACAGAAACCGTGGTGCGTCAAGAGGCAACCGCTGGAGAGCGAAGCGTAGTGGCGGTGGTGACGAACCGAAATGGTGCAGAAACTGGAAGAGAAATTGTTTTTCAGGAAATCATAACTGAATCGAAGCCTGCAATTATTGAACGAGGTACAGTGACACCGCCTACTTATGTCAAACCTATTTCCGGAGGAACATTCACTTCTGGATTTAAGATGCGTTGGGGCAGACAGCATAAGGGTGTAGACTGGGCATGCCCGGTAGGTACGGCTGTGAAGGCATCATGTGCAGGAACAGTAGTCAGTGCAGGATGGGCAAGCGGTTATGGCTATTGTGTGAAGATTAATCATGCAGACGGTAGACAAACCCGGTATGCACATTTAAGTAAGATTTTGGTTTCGGTAGGACAGAAAGTATCTCAGGGGGACAAGATTGCACTTAGTGGTAACACCGGACGAAGCACAGGACCACATGTGCATTTTGAAATACTAATTAATGGAAGTCAGGTAAATCCACTTTCCTATTTGGAGTAAGGTAATTTCATCCTATTGGAATTATAATGTGGGATGAAAAAATAGTGTTTACAAATAAATGGATTATGATATAATGAAATGTAGTATATTTCTATGTGCCTGGCGAAAATTGGGGTAATGAAAGATAGAATGTAACTGTTCAGTGGGTCTGTGCATTTACTGCACAGACCGTAAGAAAAAGTGGATATAACAGGCAAAG
>CAMWHJ010000043.1 GCA_947174015.1 uncultured Lachnospiraceae bacterium
GGCAATTTTGCATGGTTCTTTGCTCGTAACTATGAAGGTACTGAATAGTTACAAGAAATATTAGGAGGATTCATATGTTAGAGTTAGCACCATCCATATTAGCAGCGGATTTTGCTGATTTAGGAAGCAACATAAAAGCAGTAGAGCAGCAAGGAATAAAATATCTGCACATTGATGTGATGGATGGAAAGTTTGTGCCAAGCATTTCTTTTGGAATGCCAGTGATTGCTTCTCTTCGGAAAACGACCAATATGATATTTGATGTACATTTGATGATAGAGGAGCCAGAGCGTTATATTCAAGAATTTGCCCATTGTGGAGCGGATATTATTACCGTTCATGCGGAAAGCTGTAACCATTTAGACCGGGTGATATCCCAGATACAGGAGTGTGGCTGTAAGCCGGCAGTGGCTTTGAATCCTGCCACACCATTGTGGGTGTTGGATTATGTGCTGGACAAGCTATACATGGTACTGATTATGAGTGTGAATCCGGGATTTGGCGGACAGAAGTACATCCCCTATGCCACGGAGAAAATTCAGGCATTAAAGAAGAAGATTACAGAACAAAAACTCACCACCTTAATTCAGGTGGATGGAGGTGTGAATGCAGGCAATGTACAGGAAGTTATGAATGCAGGAACAGATATTGCAGTGATGGGTTCTGCCATTTTTGGCAAAGATATTTCCGGCAATATTCAGAAGATTAAGAAAGCAATGGAGTGACTGTTCCATATCATACGGTGCATTTCCTGCAAAGTTATGCGATAAATTAAGAAATAGGTGAATATTGCAAAGGAAAAGGGGCTATGAAAGCCTTTTTTCGTTTGGGTAAAAATCCATCACCCAAAACAAAACAGAAACAGAGGAGAATGGCAGTGAAACAGGAATTTTTTGATATTCGTGACAAAAATGGAGATATTACCGGAGAAATAAAAGAGAGAAGTCAGGTACACAAAGATGGAGACTTCCACGGAACAGTACACATCTGGGTGGTAAAAAAAACGGTCAAAGGATATGATGTACTTTTGCAAAAAAGAAGTAAAGACAAAGACTCCTTTCCAGAATGTTATGACATTTCCTCTGCAGGACATCTGGAGGCAGGGCATGATTATTTAGAAACAGCAATTCGGGAGCTTTCTGAAGAGCTGGGCATTTGGGCCACCCAAGAGGAATTGGAATTTTTCGGCTTTCATGAAGGTTTTGTGGAGACGGAATTTTATGGTGAGCCCTTTGTTAATCATGAGATTTCTGCCATGTATTTGTATCACATAGACCCAGATAAGACAAAACTATGCCTGCAAGCAGATGAGGTGGAAACAGTAGAGTTTTTTGATTACATGGAAGGCAGAAAATTGATAAAAAATAATCGTATTCGGCATTGTATTTTTCAGGATGAATATGATGCATTGGGAGAAAAGTTGGGGTTGCAGGTAACCGGGAAGGTACGGAATAACTGCGAAAAGAAATAGAAAAAATAGTTACGAAGAATCATCAAAAAAGGAGAAACGAAATATGAGAGTAGGAATGGGATATGATGTACACCGCCTGGTGGAAGGGAGAGACTTGGTTCTTGGGGGTGTGAATATAGAGTATGCATTTGGGTTGTTGGGACACTCGGATGCAGATGTGCTGGTACATGCAATTATGGATGCCTTGCTGGGAGCGGCAGCCTTGGGGGATATCGGAAAGCATTTCCCTGACACAGATGAAAGATATCGAGGGATTTCCAGTATAAAACTGTTGGAGCAGGTGAGAGAATTGCTGGCAGATAAACTGTATGTGATAGAAAATATTGATGCCACCATCATTGCCCAAAAACCTAAGATGCTGCCTTACATTTCCAAAATGCGGGACAATATTGCAAAGGCATTGGAAATAGATGTTGACAGAATTAATGTAAAAGCGACCACAGAAGAAGGACTGGGTTTTACCGGTGAGATGAAAGGGATCTCTGCACAGGCAATTTGTGCCTTGAACACCATAACCAATTACCAATATGATGATATTATGGCAGAAAGAGGATGCAGCAGCTGTGGGGGCTGTCAAAAGCAATAGAGAAAAAAGTTTGCGGGCAAAATTGGTCAGGATAGGGAGGCATAATGTGAAAAAGCAGGTGCGTATGCAGCAGCTAAACAATACAGAAAAGCAGGAAACCAGAACTCTTTGGGAAGAAAATTTCCCAGAGGACAGAAGAGAGTTTCTGGACTACTATTATAGTGAGAAGACGAGAGAAAACAGAATACTGGCAATGAAAGAAGACAGGAAGCTGATTTCCATGCTGCACTTAAATCCGTATAGGTTAAAGCTTTCCGGAGAGATAATGCAGTCCTATTATATTGTGGCAGTGGCAACAAAACAAAAATACCGTCATCAGGGGTACATGAGCATTCTGCTCAGGCAGGCACTGAAGCAGGCAGAGCAGGAGGGCAGCCCCTTTCTGTTTTTGATGCCTGCAAAGGAGATTATCTACGAACCATTTGATTTTGTTACGGTTTATGAGCGGTTGGATTATATTCTGCCAATAGAAAAAGAGTCAGTCTCAGGGGATAGGAAAAAAGTAGTTCTGGAAGTCCTTAGGTTTTCTTCAAAGGACGGCCTTCCATATCAGAAGGTTTTGCAGGAACTGGTGGAATTTTATCATATGGTTCTGTCCTCAAGATTTGATATTTATACTGTCCGTGACCTTTCGTATGTCAAAGAAAGTCTCTTGGAACAACAAAGTCAAAACGGGGGCATGCTTCTTTTTCGGAAGGCAGATACAAGAGAACTTATAGGAGCTTGTTATTATACCAAGGAAGATGAGATGGAATTGCGGGAACTGCTGTGTGATAAAGGATGGGAAAAAGCCATATTACAGGAGTTGTATGACAGTGAATTTTGTCAGGGGCAGGTAAAGCTGTACGGAGCAGATTTTCAGACCATTGCCCAGAAACCATGGAAAAAAGCCCCCTGTATTATGGTGCGAATTACGAATTTGGCAGCGTTACATGGCTGTTTTAAGCTTAACTGTATATCAGAAACAGAACCTTTTCAAGAGCATAGGATTCAACTGTTGGATCCTTTACTGCCAAATCAACAGGGAATATATCGCTTGTTTCCGCTGGAGAGGGATAACAAAAGCTTTTTGGGCATAGAGCGTCTCCCAGAGAAAGCGAGGTACCAGAAAACTCTCACCATAGATGAATTTGCAAAAAAATATATAAAAAATCAAAAGATTTTCTTAAATGAGATAGTTTGATATTGACAAAAAACAAAAATTTGCATAGACTAAAGAAAGTGAAAAAAGTAATAAAGGATCATTTACAGTATAGCAAAGAAAAAGGCGTAGAACGGCAAGAGTATTCTTGAAACTGTGTCAGAGAGGAAATATGCAGCTGAAATTATTTCTCACAGGGAAGAGGAGAAAGTGCGGCCGGGAGCTGTTTTGATGAACACTCTGTAACTGTTTGGTATAGAACTTTGAAGGTACAAAACAGTAGCATTCTTAGGAAGAATAGCAGAGAGTAAGTAGTGAAAAACGAGTAACACACGTTAAGTGTATAAGGTGGAGGCAGCAGCCTCTAATAGAGTGGAACCGCGGATAAATTCGTCTCTAAAGCAGATGGGAGAATTTATCTGTGGTTTTTTCTTACATGGGGCATTGGTCTTTGGGTTTTATTCTTGCGAGTAATGAGGAAAATAGCCATGCAAGCCCCATGCCCCATTGCTTGCAGCGGGGTTATTGACTGGAAATAAAAATAGGAAGTGATATCGATGGGAATCATAAAAAATATCAAAGAGGAAATTCAAGTGATCAAGGAACGAGATCCGGCACTCCATTCCAGTATGGAGGTACTTTTATATCCCAGCTTTAAGGTAATGCTTCATTACCGATTGGCACATAAACTGTATTTGAAAAAGCACTATTTTTTGGCAAGGTGGATATCTCAGAGGGCAGTGCGGAAAACGGGAATAGAGATACATCCGGGAGCCACCATTGGCAAAGGTCTGTTTATTGACCATGGAAGCGGTGTTATTATTGGGGAGACAGCAGTTGTGGGAGATAATGTAACCTTATATCAGGGGGTTACGTTAGGCGGAACCGGGAAGGAAACCGGAAAACGTCATCCTACCATTCAGGATAATGTGATGATAAGTGCAGGAGCAAAAATTATCGGTTCTTTTACTGTGGGAGAGAACTCTAAGGTGGGAGCCGGTTCCGTGGTCTTAAAAGAAGTCCCCCCCAACTGTACGGTGGTTGGTGTGCCGGGGCATGTGGTGAAACACAATAACATATCCATTCCACGAAAGGAGATGAATCAGGTGGATTTACCGGATCCTGTGGAAGTAGAGATTGCCGAGCTTTGTAAGGTAAATGACAGATTATGTCAGCGTATTGTACAGCTGGAGGCAGAAATTGACAGATTAAAGGTAACTATTCAGTAGGTCTGTGCATTTACTGCACAGACCATAAGAAAAAGTAAATATAACAGGCAATGTAACTATTTGGCAGCACAGCAGTTAAAAAAATGAGAAAAGCAAGGAGAGCAAAATGAAGTTATACAACACATTGACAAAGAAAAAAGAAGAATTTTTACCAATAGAAGAGGGCAAAGTAAAAATGTATGTATGTGGTCCTACGGTATACAATTATATTCATATTGGCAACGCACGTCCTATGATTTGTTTTGACACAGTGCGCCGCTACTTTGAATACAAGGGCTATGAGGTAAACTATGTATCCAATTTTACGGATGTGGATGACAAAATTATCAATAAAGCCATAGAAGAGGGCATCCCGGCCAGTGATGTGGCAGAGAAATATATTCGGGAATGCAAAAAAGATATGGCAGATCTAAATATTAAGCCGGCCACCAAAAATCCCAAAGCAACGGAAGAAATTTCCGGAATGCTTGATATGATTCAGACTTTGATTCAGAAAGGCTATGCTTATGAAAAGTCAGGTACGGTCTATTTTAGAACCCGTAAATTTGAACATTATGGAAAACTGTCTAAGAAGAATCTGGATGAATTGGAAGCGGGAAAGCGTATTGCCGTTGAGGAGCAGAAGGAAGATGCCATGGACTTTGTTCTTTGGAAGCCCAAGAAAGAAGGGGAACCTTACTGGGAATCTCCTTGGGGGAATGGTCGTCCCGGCTGGCATATAGAGTGTTCTGTTATGTCAAAGAAATATTTGGGAGATACCATTGATATCCATGCCGGTGGTGAGGATTTGATATTTCCTCATCATGAAAATGAAATCGCCCAGAGTGAGGCAGCAAATGGGGCAGAATTTGCTCATTATTGGCTGCACAATGCTTTTCTAAATATCAATAACAAAAAAATGTCAAAATCCTTGGGAAATTTCTTTACGGTAAGAGAAATTGGAGAAAAATATGATTTACAGGTACTTCGTTTCTTCATGCTAAGTGCCCATTACAGAAGTCCGCTGAATTTCAGCGAGGATTTGATGGAAAGTTCTAAAAACGGCTTGGAACGTATTGTGACAGCATATCAGCGTTTGCAGGATATTCTGAAAAGGGCTGAGGGTGAGTTGAGGGCAGAAGAGCAAGAGAAAGCAGACAAAATTCAAGATTATGTGCAAAAGTTTCAGGAGGCAATGGAGGATGATTTTAACACTGCAGATGCCATAGCAGCTATCTTTGAACTGGTAAAATTTATGAATGTGGAACTTACAGAGGAGTCTTCCAATGCACTGGCACAATGTTTTGAGAAAAATATGAAAGCACTGGCAGAGGTACTGGGAATTATTTTACAGCAGCAGGAGGAAATTTTGGATGCTGAGATAGAAGATTTGATTCAAGAGCGGCAGGAGGCCAGAAAGAGCAAGGATTTTGCCAGAGCAGATGAAATTCGAGATGTTTTGCTGGAGAAGGGAATTGTATTAAAGGATACACGAGAGGGCGTACAATGGAAAAGGGTTTAGAAGAATTGATACAATCCCAGTTTGCCACCAGACCAGTCAATGCCAACAGCTATTCGCCACTGGTGCTGGCATACATAGGGGACGGCATCTATGATTTGGTCATCCGTACGGTGGTGGTAAACCGGGGAAATACACAGGCAAATAAGCTCCATAGAAAAACCAGCACTTTGGTGAAAGCGGCTGCCCAGTCTGCCATGATGGATGGACTGGTGAAACTTTTGACGGAGCAGGAGTTTTCCGTGTATAAGCGAGGCAGAAATGCAAAATCTGCCACTATGGCAAAGAATGCAACCATGAAAGATTATAGAAAGGCCACAGGTTTTGAAGCATTGATGGGTTATCTGTATCTGGACAACCAGTGGGAAAGAATGATTTTTCTTATAAAAGAAGGAATTGAGAGTGCCGGGCTGCAATTATAAAACTACCCTGTGGCATCAAGCAATGCATTTCATCATAGTAACTGTTCCAAACCGAACAGTTTAAGAATAATATATAGTAGAAAGGACGTAGCTGAACAGTTACAAAAGGACAATCATGAGATACGAAGAATTTACCATAGAAGGGAGAAATGCCTGTATGGAGGCATTTCGCTCAGGGAAAACCATAGACAAGCTGTTTGTATTAGATGGATGTAAGGATGGACCGATTTTATCCATTGTACGGGAGGCAAAAAAACAGGATACCTTGATTCAATATGTGAAAAAAGAGCGTTTAGACCAAATGTCAGAGACAAAAAAGCATCAGGGAGTCATTGCCTATGCGGCAGCCTATGAATATGCCACCGTAGAGGATATTTTGAAGCAAGCCAGGGAAAAAAAGGAACCACCGTTTCTTTTTCTGCTGGATGGAATTGAAGATCCCCACAACTTAGGAGCTATTATCCGTACTGCAAATCTCTGTGGTGCCCATGGGGTGATTATTCCAAAACATAGAGCCGCCGGATTAACGGCTTCCGTTGCCAGAGCCTCCGCAGGTGCTTTGAATTATACTCCCGTTGCCAAGGTAACCAATTTATCAAAAACCATTGATGAATTGAAAGAACAGGGTATTTGGTTTGCCTGTGCAGATATGGGTGGTGAGCTGATGTACGGTGCCAATCTAACCGGTCCCATTGGTTTGGTCATCGGCAACGAAGGAGATGGTGTAAGCCGCCTGGTAAAAGAGAAGTGTGACTACATCACATCCATTCCCATGAAAGGTGACATCGATTCTCTGAATGCTTCCGTGGCTGCCGGTGTGCTTGCCTACGAGATTGTGCGCCAGAGAATTAATGGTGGGAAATAGAGAGAGAAGCGTATGGAGCAGAGACAATGGAAGGATGAAGAGATAATACAGCTCATTCATCAAGGCAGGGGCGAAATGACAGATTATCTCATGGAAAAATATAAAAATCTGGTAAAAAGAAAGGCAAAAGCTATGTATTTGCTGGGGGGCGATACCGAGGATTTGATTCAGGAGGGCATGATTGGATTATTCAAAGCCATCCGGGATTATCAACTGGAAAAGGGCTATTACTTTTCCTGTTTTGCAGAGTTATGTATTTCCAGGCAGATGTATTCTGCCATCCAGGCAGCAGGGAGACAGAAACATCAGCCTTTGAATACCTATGTGTCCCTCCAGTCTGTTTGGGAGAAGGGCGAGGACAATCGGGAGCTTCAAATGATAATGGGAGCAGTGCCCCAGACACCAGAGGAGGTTGTCTTGGGAAAGGAGAAGCTGGAGCTGTTGGCAGCCGCCATTGACGAAAGACTCAGTTCTATGGAGAGGGAAGTGCTGGCATTGCATGTATCTGGTGTATCTTATAAAGAAATGGCACTGTTATTGGGAAAAAAAGAAAAATCCATTGATAACGCTTTGCAAAGAACCAAAGGAAAGCTGGCAGATATTTTAAAAAAGTAGGTGAAAAGGGTGAAAGAAAAAAGAAGGAAGGATAAAATGCAAACACACATCTTTCACACTTTGTGTTTGTGCCTCAAATGAAAATGCAAGCATTTTCGCTGGAGGCTTGGTGCAAAATATGAGTAGAGATGATTTTGACTTTATTAATCTTACAGAAAACCTTGAGAAAAATGCAGAAGAAATGATACGGGAAATGCAGACAAAGCAGAGCCCAAGTATTTCAAATTCTAATGGTGGAACTCATTCAAAGATGCCAGGAAGCCGGGAAACTTCCGGTTACGAAAGGAGTTTTGAAAGACGTCCAAGGAGAAGGACAAGTTCCGGTTATGAGGAGAACCCCAGAAGACGAGAAGTGGAGAATGGAAATTTAAATACTTCTCAGGCAGATTATAAAGGCAGCAGTTCAGAGGTCAGAAACAATGGCAGATACCAAAGCAGAGGAAAGGAAAGCAGGGAGAATGATATGGCAAGAGGCAGAGAACAACGGGGAGGCAGAAGAAAGCCCTCCAGAGCAGAAAAGAAATTAAAGAGAAAGCTGATAAAGATTGCAATTATTGTATTGGTACTTTTTGGAGCGGTTTATGCATTGGTGCACTCCATGGTCAGCAAAACCAACTATGAAAAACTGGATACGGACTATGTACGTCCCAGTGATGTGGAAACAGTAAAAGGAGTAAAGAACATTCTGCTTATCGGTACAGATGCCCGAAGCAAAGATGAGGACGGACGTTCTGACAGTATGATTATCCTGTCCATTAACAGCAAAAACAACCGAATTGTCATGACTTCCATTTTGCGGGACAGTTATGTGGAAATACCGGGACATGGATCCAACCGAATCAATGCGGCATACTCCTATGGGCAGGAGGCACTGCTGATTCAGACCATTGAACAAAACTTCAAGATTCCCATTGATGCCTATGCAAAGGTAGATTTCTTTTCCTTTATTGACATTGTGGATGCCGTAGGCGGTGTGGAAATAGATGTATCTGAGGAGGAGATGAAATGGGTCAATGCCTATCTGAATGAGACAAATGAACTTTTGGGAAAAGAGTTTGGAGACGGCTATTTAACCCAGTCAGGCACACAGACCTTAACCGGAAAGCAGGCATTGAGTTATGCCAGAATCCGTTATATCGGTACAGATTTCCAGAGGACAGAACGTCAGAGAGAGATTTTAAATGCTGTTATGAATAAAGCAAAAGCTATGGGACCAACAGGTATTACAAAGATTATGAATACTGTACTTCCGAAAGTTACCACAAATATACCGGATTCCGAATTGACAATGATGGCAATGAAGTCTGTAATGTATATGGGCTATGATATGGAACAGATTCATCTTCCGCTGGATGGCACTTGGGAAAATGCCAAAATCAGCGGCATGGAGGTTCTGAAGATTGATTTTGAGGCAAACATTGCAGGATTCAAGGAAGCAGTGTATGGAGATAAGACAGGAGATACAGAGGAAACTTCCACAGAACAGCAGTAAAACCATAGGTGCGTTTTGCGAATAGTTAAGAATCAGGAGGGAGCATATGAGCCTGCAATTTATCGTCGGATCATCCGGTGCCGGAAAGTCCCATTATTTATATGAAAAGATAATCAAGGAAAGTCAGAGAAAAGAAGAAGAGAAATTCATATTTGTTGTTCCGGAACAGTCCACTCTGCAGGCAGAGCGGGAACTGGTGATGCGCCATCCCAACCATGGCATTCTCAATATTGAGGTTCTGAGCTTTGCAAGACTTGCCTACAATATTATGGAAGAAACAGGAACAAAAAATCTTCCGTCGCTGGATGATTTGGGAAAAAGTCTCATTATTCGAAAGGTTGCCGGAGATGAGAAAAAAGAATATAAAGTGATCGGCAACGAACTGCGAAAGGCGGGTTACATCAATGAGGTAAAATCGGTGCTGTCAGAATTTATGCAGTACAGGATTACCCCAAAAGAACTGGAAAATCTTCTGGAAAGGTTCCAGGACAGAAAGCTGCTGCAATATAAGCTGATGGATATGAAACGTATCTATGAGGCATTTCAGGAATACCGGAAGGAAAAATATATTACTTCTGAGGAATTGTTATCCGTATTGAGTACAATCGTAGAAAAGTCTGATAAAATCAGACAGAGTACCATTATATTAGATGGATATACCGGTTTTACGCCCATACAGATGCAGGTGGTGGAAAAACTGCTGTTTTATGCAAAAAAGGTGTATGTGACCATAACCTTAGACAGAAAAAGCAAACTGGACGGAAGACAAAATCCCTATGAACTGTTTTCCATGAGCAAAACCATGTATAGCACTGTGAGGAACATTGCAAGGGAGCAGCAGATTGCCATAGAAAAAGATATCCGCTTTCAAGAGCGTATCGTGAAACGATATGAGGACAATCCGGCAATGGCATTTTTAGAGCAGAATTTCTTTCGTTACAATACCAATAGTTACAACCAGGAACAGGAAAATATACAGATATTCTGTGGCATCAATCCCAGCAAAGAACTGGAAATCTGTGCCGGAGAGATTAAAAGACTTACCAGACAGGGATACCGTTATCGGGATATTGCAGTAATAGTGGGAGAATTGTCCCAGTATGGGGAACATGTGGAAGAGATTTTTGCCAAGTACCAGATTCCGGTGTTTCTTGATGCCAAACGTCCATTGGTAAATAATTGTCTGGTGGAATTTCTTAGGGCAGCCCTTGAGGTTGTGAGGCAGGATTTTAAGTATGAAAGCGTTTTCCGCTTTCTGAAAACTTCACTTCATGGCATAGCATCTTCCGATTTGGATATTTTGGAGAATTATGTCAGAGGCAATGGGATTCGGGGTATAAAAAAGTATCGGGAGAAATGGCTCCGTCCCCTGCGCACCATGACCGCAGAGGAACTGGAACATATGAATGAACTGCGTCAGCAGCTCTTGGACTATTTTCAAGACTTTTATAAAAAGCTTCGCAGCAAAAAGACCACAATACAGGAAAAAACCATTGCTCTCTATGAATTTTTACAACAATTTGCGGTGGCAGAGAAAATGCAGGCATATGCAGATTTCTTTGAAAAGGAAAATAAGCCATCTCTGGCAAAAGAATACACACAGGTCTATGAGAAGGTTATGCATGTGCTGGAGGAAATGGTGACACTTTTAGGAGAGGAAAAGATTTCACTGGAGGAATATGGGGATATCCTTGAGGCAGGGATAAGAGAGGTACAAATCGGTGTGATTCCGGCAGGTACGGATGTGGTGACTTTGGGAGAATTGGAGCGAAGTCGTTTAGAGCATATCAAGGTGCTGTTTGTGATGGGGGTCAATGACGGAAAAATGCCCAAAAAGTCCAGCAGCAAAGGAGTATTTTCTGAATTGGAACGTGAAGAAATGAGCCGGCAGGATATGGTATTGGCACCAACGGTGAAAGAACAATCCTTTATTCAGAGATTCTATCTGTATATGCAGCTTACGAAACCCAAGGACAGACTGTATTTGTCCTATGCCAAAACGTCCGGAGAAGGAGAAGTGCTGCACCCCTCCTATCTGATACAGACATTTCAAAAGATGTATCCAAGGATATCTGTTGGACAGGAGCAGAAAATGCAGGATCAACTCTGCACACCCCAGAACAGCCTGGATTATTTGGCAGAGGGGTTTGAAGAGTATCGGCAGGGGCAGGCAGAGGAGCTTTGGCAGGCCTTGTATCAGTGGTATCAGGGACAGGAAGAGTATAAGAGTACCTTAGAGGCCTTGCGGGAAGCGTGCTTTTACGAAAACCGGGAAAGTGAGATTGGAAAGGCAGCAGCACATGCACTTTACGGCACTACCTTGACCAACAGTGTTACCCGATTGGAAAAATATGCAGAATGTGCCTATGCCCATTTCCTGTCCTATGGCTTGCAGTTGAAAGAACGGGAGGAATACCAGTTTGCTTCGGTGGATTTGGGAAATGTGCTCCACATTGCACTGGAGATTTTTTCAAAAAATCTGGAGGAAAGCCAGTATAGTTGGTTTGATGTGCCGGAGTCGGATATGATGGAACTGGCAGACAAAGCCTTGGAGGAAAGTGTGATTCAGTACGGCAATACGGTACTCTTTCAGACGGAACGGGACAAATACAAAATGAATCGGGCAAGGCAGCTTCTGCACACCACCGTAGCCACCTTGTGTGCACAAGTGCGAAAGGGGAAATTTGTGCCGAAAAATTATGAACTGGGCTTTTCGGTGGCAACAGACATAGAAAATCTTACCATACAGTTGTCGAAAGAAGAACGGTTAAAGCTGAGAGGCAGAATTGACCGGGTGGATACTTATGAAAATGAGGATAAGCTGTATGTGAAGATTATTGACTATAAGTCAGGAAATACCAACTTTCAGATGGCTGCTCTATATTATGGTTTGCAGCTCCAGTTGGTACTTTATATGGATACCGCAGTGAAGAGTTTTCAAAAGGGAACCGAGAAACAGGTGATTCCGGCAGGAATTTTCTACTATAACATCGACGATCCCATGGTGGACGGTGAGGCAGGCGAATCCACGGAAAGTATTGAGAAAAAAATCAAGGAAAAGCTGCGGATGAATGGCTTGGTGAATAAATCAGAAGAGGTTGTGACTCTGTTAGACGGAGAATTTGAGAAAAAGTCGGATGTAATTCCCGTTACAAAAAATAAAGACGGCAGTTTTGCCAAAACCTCTAAAGTGTTGGAAACAGAGGATTTTCAGGTGTTGATGGATTATGTAAATAAGAAGATTGCACTCTTGGGAAAGGGAATCTTAGAGGGAGATGTGAAAATTCATCCTTATGAAATGGATCAGCGTACCGCCTGTGATTTTTGCTCCTATCAGGGAGTCTGCGGTTTTGACAAAAAGATACCGGGTTATTCCTATAAAAAGCTGAAAAAGTTTTCCGATGAAGAGGTATTGGAAAAAATAAGAGAGGAGGAAAAGCAATGAATTTTACCCCTGATCAACAGCGTGTCATTGATACAGCGGGAAAAAATATATTAGTATCTGCCTCTGCCGGTTCCGGAAAAACAGCTGTGCTGGTGGCAAGAATTATGAAAAAGATCTGTCAGGAGCAGGTGGATATCGATCATCTGCTGATTGTGACCTTTACCAATGCGGCGGCAGCAGAAATGCGGGATCGTATCCATGAGGCATTGTCAGAACAGATTGAGAAAGAGCCCCAAAATCATCATTTACAGAAGCAGTTGGTGTTGTTAATGAATGCCCACATTACCACCATTCACAGTTTTTGTCTGTATCTTCTGAAAAATCATTTTGAACAGGTGGATCTGGATCCGGGATTTCGGATGGCAGACGAGGGAGAGATGAAGCTGTTAAAAAGCGAAATTTTAGATGAGATGTTAGAAGAGTATTATGGAGAGGCAAGCGAGGAATTTCTGGAAATGATCGAGTCCATGACTTCCAGGAAAAAGGATGAGGGCATCAAGGAGCAGATTTTACATATCTATCAGTTTGCCATGAGCTATCCATGGCCCTTGGAATGGCTGACAGAAAGTGCAAAAATGTATGAATGTGAGGATTTGGATCGGGCAGACTGGGTGAAATACTTATTAGAAGATATCAAGAGAACCATGGCAGATTTAATGGAAGAGACAAGACGGGCTATTGGGATTTGCCAGAGGTTGGAGGGACCTTACATGTATGAATCTGCCTTACAGTCAGATCTGTTGATGTTACAGGAAATCTTAAATGCAGATACCTATGGATCTATGTCAGAAGTGTTTTCTTCTGGTTCCTTTGCCACACTGGCACGAAAAAAGGATCCATCTGTGTCAGAGGAGGCAAGAGATCTGGTAAAATCCATTCGCGATGGTGTGAAAAAAGTCTGGAAAGATATGAAAGAACAATATTTCTATGGAGAAAAAGAACTGTTAGAACAGCAGATGCATCAAGCAGGCAGACTGGTAAAAACCATGACAGAATTTACCAAAGAGTTTTGTAGGAGATTTGCTCAGGCTAAGCGGGAGAAATCACTGGTGGATTTCAACGACTTGGAGCATTTTGCCATCGATATTCTGATGGATGATCAGAAGGAATATACTCAGGCAGCCAAAGAATTGCAGGAACATTTTGTGGAAATTATGACGGATGAGTATCAGGACAGCAATATGGTGCAGGAGATTATATTAAATGCAGTGTCGAAAATCCCCCAAGGGGGAAGCAATCTTTTTATGGTGGGAGATGTAAAGCAGGGAATTTACCGCTTCCGTCTGGCAAGACCAGAACTTTTTATGGAAAAGCATGACAGATACATTTTAGAGGAAGTAAAGGATTCGGAGCGCATTGATTTGCATAAGAATTTCCGCAGCCGCAAAAATATTATTCAGACAGTGAATTTTCTGTTTACACAGTTGATGCGGAAAGAATTTGGAAATATCCAGTATGATGAGTCAGAAGCATTATTTTTAGGAGCAGAATATGAGGAAAAAGAAGATCAGGATTATGCCACGGAATTTCTGATTCTGGATACCGGAAAAGATCAGGAACCTTTGGCAGAACAGGAAGAATACACAAAAATGGAGCTGGAAGCACGAATGATTGCAAAGCGGATTCAGACATTTATGCAAACAGATTATGTGTATGACAAGAAGAAAAAGGAGTTTCGCAGGGTGGAATATGGAGATATGGTGATACTTCTCCGCACCATGCAGGGCTATGCCCAAACCATTGGGGAAGTGTTAAAGGAATATGATATACCGGTGCTGATAACCTCAAGAACGGGATATTTTGCAGCCATTGAGGTGCAGACAGTTTTGAATATGCTGGCAGTGGTGGATAATCCAAAGCAGGATATTCCACTGGCAGCGGTGCTTACTTCGCCCATGGGGGGATTTTCTTCCAAGGAACTGGCACAGATAAAAAGTGAATTTAAGGAGGAAACATTTTATCAGGCAGTGGAAGGCTATGCAAAATCCGGCAGTGTGGAGGAATTGCGGGAAAAGACAGCCTCCTTTTATCGTATGCTGACAGAGATTCGGGAGCAGGTATTTTACACACCAATTCATTCTTTGATTCAAATCATTCTTAAGGAAACAGGGTATTTTCACTATGTGATGGCCATGCCCGGAGGAAAACAGCGCAGGGGCAATTTGGAAATGCTGATAGAAAAGGCGGTTGCCTATGAAAATACCAGTTACAGCGGACTGTTCTCCTTTTTAAGATATATGGAGCAGTTGAGAAAATATGATGTGGATTTTGGTGAGGCAGCCATGGGAGAGGATGTGGTGAATTTTGTACGCATTATGAGCATTCACAAAAGCAAGGGTCTGGAATTTCCCATTTGTTTTCTGGCAGGGATCTATAAGAATTTTAATTTGCAGGATACCAGAGCAAGGCTGTGTATGGACTTTGACTATGGCATAGGTATCGACTGTTATCATGTGGAGCAGCGAGTGAAGCTGCCCACGTTATTTAAGAAGGTTTTGGCAAGAAAGCAGCGACAGGAAACGGTGGCAGAGGAGCTTCGTGTCTTGTATGTGGCATTGACCAGAGCCGAGGAAAAATTAGTGATTACATCTGTATGTGAGGACTTTCCTGAAATTTTGCAAGGTTTTGCAGGAATTGCAGTCAGAGAGGAAAATGCCTTGTCTTTTCATGGCATTAGCAAGTCACTTAGTTATTTTCAGTGGCTGATACAGGCATTGTACCGCCACAGTTCCATGGAGGAATGGAGAGAAGCAGTTGGAATTCAATGTGCAGAAACCGTGAATCTCTATGATTCGGATATGAAATGCAAAATAGAAGTGATGGGTCTGGAACAGGTGGTAGATACGCTGGCCCTGGACTTTGCAGAGAAAAAACAGGAAAGGGAGAATTTTGTACTGGATCCGGCGGATGCTGAGAAATATAAGGACATGTATCAACAGATAACAGACACCTTTTCTTATCACTATCCCCATGAGCTTCATGAGAAGATACGTTCAAAGGTCAGTGTATCGGAACTAAAGTTAGCTGCATTGGAGGAAGAGGAGGAGCAGATGGAGCGAATCTTTGAGACCCACAGCCGGGAACCCTATGAGCCGGAATTTATGAGAGAGCATTCCCAAAAGGCAGGAGGTACGGCACGAGGAAATGCTTATCACAAGTTTATGGAGTTGACAGCTCATAGGAACATTGCCAGTGCCAAGGAACTTAGGCAGATGACAGAAGAACTGATCAGACAGGGAAAAATTGACAGGGAACAGACAGATTTGTTGAATGAACGAAAGCTGCTGGAATTTTATGGCTCAGGCTTGGCGGAAAGAATGAGAAAAGCTTATGAACAGGGAAAGCTTTGGCGAGAACAGCCCTTTTTGATGGGGCGGGATGTGGGGGAGATTTATCCCAAGCTGGGATATCAAGAACCAGAAACCATACTGGTGCAGGGAATCATTGATGTGTTTTTTGAGGAGGACGGAAAGCTGGTGCTGGTGGACTATAAAACGGATCAGATAGATAAAATTGGTGACCTTGTACAAAGGTATCAAACCCAGATTGTGCAATATGCCAGAGCACTGGAAAGCTTGAAAAATAAGGAAATTAAGGATGCGATTCTCTATTCTTTTTGTTTTAATGAAGAAATAAGTGTGGATATTTCATCAAAATAGGAAAATTTTATAGTTATTATATACAAGATTTCAAAAATAGTTTTTTTGAAATCTTGTATACTATTGGGAATGGATTTTCAAACAGCAATTCTATATAATGAGTCTTGTAAGAAAAGATTATTCTATTATCTAACATTCTTGCACAGTGTGCACACAATCCCAAAGAAAAAAACAAAAAAAGGAGGACAAGGAAAATTCATGGAAGAAATTGAATACGGAAACAGGTCGGGGGTACTGCATTTGCAAAGCTTGCAGGAAGCTGATTTTGGCGTTCTCACAGACTATATCCGAAAGAGCAGCGTGACAGATATCAACTGGAATGGCAATGCACTTTGGATTGATGATTTGTACAAGGGACGTTATAAATCGGGGATTGTCTTAACAGACGAGTTTTTGCAGAGGTTTTCTGCAAAATTATCCAATGTGGTAAGCCGGCAGTTTAATAAGTATACACCGATTTTAGAGGCAGAGACAGCCAACCTTAGAATCAGTGTAATTCACCCGGAGGTTGCCAACACAGGCACCGTACTGTCCATTCGAAAAATTCCACGGGAAATAAGGATGATTCGGGAGACTATGATTGATGACGGCTATTGCAGCCACCAGATAGAGGATTTTCTGGCAGCCTGTGTGAAGGCGAAGATGAATATTCTCATTAGCGGACTTCCGGGTGCCGGAAAAACAGAGCTGCTGAAATATTTGGGCGGTTATGTGGACAACCGGGAGCGTATCATTACCCTTGAGGATAATCTGGAACTGCACTTTCCGGCAATTTATCCGGAAAAGGATTGTGTGGAGTTTAAAATCACAGAGAATTTTCCTTATCATGATGCCATCAAAGCAAGTCTAAGGCTTTTGCCCACTTGGCTGCTGGTGTCGGAAATCCGCTCGGTGGAGGTGACTTACCTGCTGGAGGCAATCTCCACAGGTGCCCATGGCATGTCAACCATTCACGCAGAATGTGTGGAGATGATACCAAACAGGATTAAAAATATGGCAGCAGACAACGGCAGAGATTGGGAGGAAGAGGCATTTCGACACATTGATGTGGGCATTTATATCAGAAAGGAGATGATGGATGCAGGGGAAATTACAAGACATATTGCACAAATTTGCTTTTTTGAGCGGCAGGAGGAGGAAAATGTGACAACTATGATTGTGGATAATGGGTATGTAATTTCAGATGTCATTCCCGAAAGCAAAAGAAAAAAGTTTGAACTATACCATGTGGAGGTCCCGCAGTTAGAGAGGGAGGTGTTTTATGGGTAAAAATCTCTCGTTTTTCAAACTTCAGACACAGATTCGGGACTACGGTTATGAATACAGTCTGCTGAGTCACTGCAAATATTTGGCAATGACGGCAGCAGCCGTATGGGGACTGTGTATTTTGATGGGAATTCACTGGCTGGGGATTTTATGTGTCTTGACAGGTTTTTTAATGGCTGTTCCGGTACTGGCAAGGTATCATTATCAATCCATATATGAAAAGCAGCGTTTTCAAGACAGTGTGGCATATATGGAATATATGATCTATGCTTTTCTGCGGACACCGAAAATCTTAGGTGCCTTAGAGGAATCCCATAAATTATGCAGCAAAGGTATCAAACCTTGGATGGAAAAAGCAATGGATAGAATTCGTTATGCTCAGGAGTATGAGGACTTGTATCAAGATGCACTGAAAAATATTGAGCAGATTTATGGATGTAACCGAATGAAAGAATTACATCGCTTTTTTATTCAAGTGGAACAGCAGGGGGGTGTTTATCAGCATTCGTTAAATCTTTTGCTGGATGATATCAGACAGTGGACAGAAATGGTGGGAGAACTGCAGCAGGAGAGAAGAAAGCTACAGCAAAAAGTTACGTTATCTGTCTGCTTATCTATGGCAACTGCCATCACCATGGTCAGCCTATTGCCTGAGGATATTGGAGATATTACCGAAAATCCCTTATATCAGTACAGCTCTGTTATCTTTGTGTTATGTAGTCTGGGAATTTACCTTTTGTCCAGAAAAAATCTGGTGCGCAGTTGGCTTGGCTATGAAGAAGAGGAAGGGAACATACAGAAGGCTTATAGCTATTGTCAGGAGCATGAGAAAAAGCATAACAGACATTATGGTTTTCAGGAGAGAAGGGTAAAGAACCATATTCAAAAGGAATTTCCGGTATGGATGCGCCATGTGATTCTTAATATGCAGACGGAGAATGTGTCTGTTGCCATGCGTAAAGCGGCAGCAGAATCCTCTTATATATTGCAGACAGAGTTGAATTTGGCTTTTGCAGAGATAGAGCAAGAACCGGGCAGTATGAAAGGTTATCAAAGTTTTTTGCGAAAATTTGATTTACCTGCCATCAAAAATATTTTTTTGATGTTTTATTCTCTCAATGAGTTTGGTGCCAAAGAAGCAGAGGGGCAGATGAATGCTCTGATACAAAGAAACAACCGATTGTCAGAGCAGGCGGAACGGTTGATTAATGAGGATTCTCTGGGCATCTTTGGAATTTATATGCTTTGTCCCATGGTGCTGGCAGCAGGGAAACTTCTGATGGATATGTGGGTGTTTGTACAACAATTTTTATTCTTTTATTCTAATGTGATTCAATAGGAGGTGCCTATGGAAGAGATGATAGAAGAATATGGAGGTGTGGTTTTCACCATTGTGACAGGGCGTATTTTGCTGGAGGCTTTGGGAAGAATTTTGCAGATAGTAACAGGAGGAGTGTAGATGAGAAAACGAAAAAAGAAACATAAGGAGGCATGAAAATGAAAGAACTGGTGGAGGAGTATGGAATGTTGGCAGTGGCGGTGCTTGCCTTAGGAGTTTTAATTGGTCTGATTCCCAGGCTTAGATATGGCTATCTGTTGGTAGAACAGCTATTCTTAGGGGGGATAGGAGGATAATGGGTGAATCGTGAAATAGGAAGCTATGGCAAAATTATGCTAACCTGTATTGTGGCAGGGGTGGTGGCGACAGTGTTCTTTGGGATTGGGAGGCAGGTATATGAGAAGAGTAAGTATTCTGCCAAGGAGACCGCAGAAAATATATCAGAGGACATGCGGATGCTGGCAGCAGAGGGAAAATATCCCTTTTTTGTGGGAAGTCAATATCTCACGATTACAAGAAATTATCAGGGTTCAGATGGGCTTTTGGGATTTAGCAGGGAGGATGCACTTTCCTTTGTAAAGGCTTATGAGTATATCAAAGAAGATGGGCAGGAACAGGTCAAGGAAATTTCTCAGGAGAAGATTCGTGTGTATCCCTTTGATGATGAAAGCACCTTAGAAAAAACGCTGTTGGATGTGAGTACAACAGGAAAATACACCGTGAGATACTCCGTGGAAGGAGAAAGTGGTTTAAAGGCAGATATGGTAATGTTGGTTTTAGTAGATATTCTTCCAGAGGGACAGGAATATTGGGAAAGTGGGGCAGAGAATGAAAGCAGCCATTGAGATTTATGTAAATACCATTGTGTTGATGATGATTGTAAGCTGCTGCCTGTTTTTTATCTGTTCCAGTTTAAGAAACGCTCAAGCAAGGAATTTTCATTCTGCCACAATGGCAAAGATAGAGGCAAGTGCGGGCAGTGAACGGGTGATTACAGAGAGTATAGAAGAGGCAAGGCAAAAGGGTTATGAACTTTTGGTGACACCTGCCACACTCTATGAAGATAAGCAGTATTTTTATGTGGAACTGTTGTATGAATATGAGCTTCCCTTTCTGGGAACAAAGCGGGAAAGTAAAATAGAGGGCTTTGCCAGATAGGGAAAGAAAGGTAAGGTTGAGTGTATGAAAAGTTTTTTAGAAGAATATGGTTTGGTTGTAGTGGCAGCAATTATTATTGGTCTGTTTATCGCATTTGCCAGTCCCTTTGGCAATTCCATTAAGACTTATATTACCAGTACAGTGGATAATTTTGCGGAATCCTCCCAGTCTGCCATCACTGGAAGCATGAATGGCACAGGCGGTGGGCAGGAGGCGGAATAGGCAGAGTAAAGAGATGAAAAGTGCAATAAACTTCGGAGTAGGTATGTTATTATTTCTGTTTACAGTGGAAATTGTCATGGCGGTAGAAAATTATTCTATACGGCAGGAAGAACTTAGACAGGCAGTCACAAGTGCGGTGTATACTGCACTTGAAATGTCTGTCACAGAGCCGGAATTTGTGGAAGGAAGGGTTTACGGGAATGGAGATGAGGAATATTTAAATGGCAGGATGAAAGAGTGCTTCCTCAATGCATTGCAGGTGCTGATAAAAAGTGATTCCCATATTCGTGTATCCATTCAAAAGGCAGATTATAAAAAAGGAATTCTGGATGTGGATACGGAGGCAGAATTTACCTACCATAATGGAAAAACAGGTTATATTTCTTACAGAAAAACAGGAATATTGAATGAAAAGGGTGTTGTCAGGTAACAAAGAGACATGGAAACATAAGATGTCAGTTTTGCAGACATTGCAACAATTTGGTACAGGGCTGTGCATTTATTGCACAGTCCGTAAGAATGTACAAAACAGTTACCAAGGAGTTATGATAAAAGGAGGGTAAGTTATATGGGACAGACAGGAAAAAAATATTTGGCGGTAATGATGGTGTTTGTTTTCATTGGCAGTAGTGTTGTATCAGCAGTGGTTCAGGCAAAGGAGAATCTGCCAGAGAAGTTGGAGAAGAGTATCATGGATGCAGAGGGGGAACAGGCAAATGGGGAAAGTGAAAAAGGGAATTTATGGGAAACCGTGAATATGAAAAAAGAAAAAACAGTAACAGAAGATACGCCATACATAGAAGATACATCATGTATGACAGAAGAAATGATAGATCATACAATAAATGAAGAACAAAAGGTATGTATAAGTCTTTTGGTACAATGTGAACAAAAATTAGAAAATAATTATAATTGTGATAATTTGTTGGATTTTGGAAAGTTAAAGGTATTGGAGTATACCAATGCAGACAGAGCAGAGACAGCCTTTCAATATCTTAAGGAGCAGGAAAGTCAGGGGATTATTGATTCGGTAGAGATAAATCAACCAGTGGAGACAGCAACCGTGGAAGAACAGTGGGAGAATATAGAAACGAAAAAGCCGATGAATAAAATGGAGGAGGAAAAGTCAACAGAGAAAATGCTGGTGGAAGCGGCGACAGAAATGCAGGTAAACAGCAGGGATATTTTGGTGGCAGTGATAGATACAGGTTATGATAAGGCAAAGGGGTGCATGGAGAGGATAAAGGATTCACAATTTAATTGCTCCAATATGGGAAATGTGGATGACATTACAGATCATATGGGGCATGGAACCCAGATGGCATCCATTATTCTTGCCAACACCAGTGAAGCTGTAAAAGTCATGCCCATCAAGGCATTGAATGATCAGGGTACGGGTGATTTGCTTAGTATATATCAAGCCATCAGCTATGCTGTGGAGCAAAAGGCTGATATCATTAACCTGAGTGTAGAGGGCTATCAGATCTTAAGCTCTCCACTTTTAGTGGAAACACTGGGGAATGCCTTGACACAGGGAATCCTAGTGATTACTTCAGCGGGAAATCAGGCAGCGGATATTTCCCAAATGCTGCAAAATAAGCTGGGAAACACGTTGGTAATATCCGCAGTAAATGAGAATTTGCAGAAAAGCAGCTATTCCAATTATGGTGAGGGCATTGATTTTGCTGCCTATGGCACAGTCAATGCTTATGGTTTGAATTTGCAGCTACAGGAGGCATCAGGTACCTCTGTGGCTGCTGCCATTGTATCTGCAGTGGCGGCAGAATGTATGGTTATGGATAATAGTGCAGATTATCAGAAAATTTTACACATATTGGAAAAAGGTGCTTACATATCAGAACATATGGAGGAGATGAAACAAAACTATGGAAAGGGTATTCTGGCAAAAAGCACCATTCAGGGTTTGTATGAGACACAGATATGTGAGCAGGCAGAAATATTTCAATGTGATTATAAGCACATTAGTGATGAAAAGTTAAATAAAGTGATTCAAAGTACTACGGAGGTAAATCTTCGTTTGTTTTTAAAGCAGCTTTCTCGGCAGGATTTATCAGAACTGCTTTTGCGGGATACAGACTTAAATAAAACTGCCCAGAGAGTTATCTTGGATGAAAATTACAATGTTTTGGAAAATCAAAGTTTTCTATATTACAAGTATTTGCTGGAAGATAATTTTACCACACAGTCTGTGACTACTTTTGGCTGTACTACGGGATATTTTTATGCAAAATATAATCAGGACGGACAGGAAAGTGATACCACCAAGATAACCGTTCAGGTCACCAATGTAAGACCGAATGTGGTCTTTACCAATGTTCCGGTATACACTTTAACATCATCTAATAAAGATGTGTTTTATATAGCGGACGAGCAGACAGAGACAAAACCGGACAATAATGGGAATTATTATGTATTGTATACCATGTTGTGCAGGGATAAAGTGCCGGCACACTATACAGCCACCTCCTGGGTAGATGATCATGTACAGACAGATAATTCCGATGTGGTGGGGTTAGAAAGAGTAACCACAGGTCATCAGGAATCTTCCTATACCTGTGAATTTCTGTTGAATGTGGATACCAATGGCACAGGTTTGACTTGGTGGGGACCACAGCAGGCAAATGGTATTGATACCGAACATAAGTATGAACGTTTTGCCAGACATACTACCATAACAGTGGAATTCAGTAGTTGGAAAGAAAAGCTTTATATCGATCCCAATGGAGGAAGTTACAGCTATACTAAGGATGGAGAAAATGTTACAAAGGATGAGAAATTTCTGCTGGCAACAAAGCAATGCAAAAAAACCAGCAGTATTGGAGTGCCAAAAAGGACAGGGTATGTGTTTAAAGGATGGGATACAAGCCATGAAAACGGTGGAAGTGGAACTTATGATAAGACAACGAAAAAGTATACGTTCTGTGGAAAGAAGAAAAATGCTGCCAGCACGCTGAAAGCTCTCTGGGCAACTCCAACCCCAAAGCCAACGAAAACGCCCACGCCAAAACCTACCAACACCTCCACGCCAAAACCCACCCACACCGCTACGCCAAAACCCACAAATACCTCCACGCCAAAACCTACCAGTACTCCCACCGCTAAGCCTACCAACATACCCTTGCCTATAGTGACTAAAATCCCCACATCAGATCCCACCAATATTCCCACATCAAAACCAACGAATACGCCCACACCAAAGCTCACCAACACCCCTACGCCCATACCCTTTGAATTTGCAGTCACCTATCATCGCAATGAGCCCACGGAGCTGACTAAGAAAGCAATACATCAGGGGCAGCCTGTGGTATATGGTGAAGATAGCGTAGGGAATCTGCTTCCGGTAGGAGAAGAGGCAGAGGCAGAATTTGCAGGCTGGTGTCTGGGACTAGGTCAGTGGACGGATAAAGGAGAAGATTCTTGTCTTCAAGGAGTATACTGGCTGCAGGAAGATGGGAATTTCTCAATAGAGAGAACGGACATAGGCGAAGGAGGCAAAATCTCCACAGATACATATAAAGGCGAAGTGTTGGAAGATAAAGCAGATTTGAAAAAATTGCATCCATATATGAATAAGATAAAGCAGTATGCAGAAAATAATGCATCTATGGAATGTTTAAAAAATCTGGTGTTGGTGGGAAAATGGACGGTGTCCATCGAATTCGATGCCATGGAAGGAACCAATCCGAAAGAATTATCAGAAAAATTGAAAGTACCTGCCGATGAAGCCTTTGTACTACCGAAGGAGATTCCGGTATTGCAGGGGTGCAGCTTTGCAGGATGGTATGAGTCACAACAGCAGAAGATTTATCAGAAGGGTTCCGATATTTTAGGCTTTGGAAAGAATAAAAAGTTACAGGCATTATATCAATATACCATTCAATATCAAAGGGCAGATGGCAGCCCTATTACTAATGAATATGGACAGGAAGAATTTGCCAAACCCTATGGGGTGAATATTGTTCTCGCTGATGTAAATTATCCCACAGATGGAAATACAAAGGGACATCATTATTCTAAAAATTCCCAGTGGCAGGTAATCGAAGCAGACAGTGGGATATATTGTTTTGCAAAGTCATGGCATTATCCGGGAAAAAATTATCAGGATATGTACATACAGGGAGAAAGGGCACTGGTAAACCGCAGCGTGATTCTTCGGGCACTTGAGGAAACAAACACATATGTGATTCATTACCATGAAAATGCAGAAAAGGCATCTACCAAAAAATTTCTTCATTGGAACAGTCAGCAGGAGAAACAGGAGATAGAGTATGGGGAAGAAGTTTCATTGAAAAATATGGAAAGTTCAGCCCTGCCGGGATATGAGTTTCGAGGTTGGAATACTAAGGAGGACGGCAGCGGTGTAAGTTTTGGAAGTGGTGAACATATCAATGTAACAAAATTATTGGAAGAAACAGGTACAAAACCTCAAAGGCAGGAAAGCATCATTCCACTGTATGCACAGTGGATTCCAAAAACATATGTACTTACCTTTTGCGAAAACACTCCTACGGCGAATAACAATACTCATGAAGCTACTGCAAAAGCACAGCTTCAAGGAACTTCCAAAGTAGAGTATGTGTGGGACAGCTATATCAGCCGACAGGGAATTGAAGATATAGGTCTGCCCAATGCTGTTTTGACAGGATGGCATCCTCGTTTTTCGGACAGCCTTTGGTATACAGAGAGCAAATATGATAAACCCGGACAGGCTTTTAAAGATGGTGCACGGTTGGGGTATGAGCTTCTTGGAATGCCGGGAGATAAGAACATTTATGCCCAGTGGGAAGCAAATACATACCATATAGCCTATCATGGATATGGAAAAGAAGAAGGCGGAAGAGGAAAGATTGAGGGTGAGATGAACCTTCAGACTATGGTGTATGATATGCCTTCCAGTTTGTTTCCAAACACATTTCAAAAGCAGGATGAAAATTTTTGTTATCATGATGATGAAAAATTAAAGGAGAATATTTACAGTATAAAATACAATTCCAATGCAGAAACAGATTATCAATACTACTACTTGGGGTGGAGCAGGATTCCAGTACCGCAAATGAAAGTAGAGGACACAAATACATGGATTCCCGTTGCTGAAGCAGGGCAGAAGAAAATTTGGAATTTTACTGCAAAAAACAAAGATACGGTTTCCTTGTATGCCTGCTGGGATGGCATACCTAACATTACCACCATTTCTTCGGATGTTCATTTTGATCGATATGAGGGAGCAAAGCTGACAGCCAAAGATATGAAAGCACTGGTAAAAGCATATGACATAGAGCAGGGAGAAAGTCTCCCTATCAGAATCAGTAATATCAGCTATTATGATGAGGGTACACTGTTGGACTCTGTGGATAACCCAGAAAACAGTTATCTTTTAGATACTACCCTGCCAAAGAAGCTTCAAAGAGAGGGAGGTTTTAAAACATATCAGATTACTTATGAGACCGTGGATGAATGGGGAGTATCTCCTTATCATGAAAACAATGCAGGAAAAAAGGTAAGTTATATGGGAAAAATATATTATAATCAAGTCCCGGAACTTGTATCTTATGACGGTTCCCCAAAACTGCCGGAACGTTTTTTCTATCAAGAAGATATTCGGAAATTATCAGCAGAGGAATTAGAAAACAAGCTGTTACTTGCCATTCAGGGAATAGACAGGGAGGATATGGAATTTCAAAAGGATCGGGATAACTATTTGTATCAGGGACGTTTTAGGGAGGAACCAGATCTGCAGGTGACAGGGGTGGAAAAACTGCTCCAAAAACTTGCCGTATGGAGTGAAACAGTCGAAGAAGAAAAAGAAGTGGAAATAAGCTTACAGTATATGATATCCTATGAGGATATTTTTGGCAAACTGGCAAAAATAGAGTCCGCATTCCATGTGATTGACGGAAAACAGGCAGTATGGCAGGAACAGCAAAAGGGGAAAGCACAGATACGGTTTATCAGCAAAGAATATATGGAAACCATAGACAGTGACTCCAAATGGTTCAAGGAGGAAGAATACAGAAATCTTCTAGAGTCTCTTTTGCAGGAAGAAATTCAGCAGGAGGAAGTATATGAGCTGGAAAATGGAAAATTTTTGAATGCAACTTAAATGACCATTTTTTCAAATAGACTTTTTAATTAAACTATGATATTCTTGTTTTGCGAGAAAATATCCAAAGGAGGTGGATACCATGTCATTAACAAATGAGGATTTGCTGGCAATTTCACAGTTGCTTGATACAAAATTGAAATCGGAATTACAACCAATAAAAGATGATATGCAAGTCATGAAAGACGATATACAGTCCATGAAAGACGATATACAGTCCATGAAAGGCGATATACAAGTACTGAAAGAAGATGTACAGATATTGAAAGAAGATGTACAGATATTGAAAGAAG
>CAMWHJ010000044.1 GCA_947174015.1 uncultured Lachnospiraceae bacterium
GTTATATCCACTTTTTCTTACGGTCTGTGCAGTAAATGCACAGACCTACTGAACTGTTCCGTATCTTTACAATAAACACAGTTTCGTACGGAACAGTTACAATACTCTTACAATATGACGGTTTACATGACAGCAGATATTAATTCCTACCGGCAAACCCGCAATGTGTGTAGGGTAAGTCTCAATATTTACCGCAAGGGCAGTCATTCTGCCGCCCAAACCTCCCGGTCCGATTCCTAATTTATTGATTTTTTCCAACAGCTCTGCTTCCAACTCTCTCACATAGGGGATAGAAGAACGTTTATTCATATCTCTGGTAAGGGCATGCTTTGCCATAAGAGCACATTTTTCAAAGGTACCACCAATTCCCACGCCTACAACCATAGGCGGGCAGGCATTGGGACCTGCATCCTTCACTGCAGTCAGTACAGCATTCTTCACACCCTCGATGCCGTCAGCAGGCTTTAACATAAATACCCGGCTCATATTCTCACTGCCAAAGCCTTTCGGAGCAATGGTAATCTTAATCTCACTGCCCTCCACAATACTATAATGGATAATTGCTGGAGTGTTATCTTTGGTATTTTCTCTGATTAAGGGATCTGAAACCACAGATTTGCGAAGATATCCTTCCACATACCCCTGACGCACCCCCTCATTTATGGCGTTTTCTAAGTTTCCCCCTTCCACATGCACTTCCTGTCCTATTTCCATAAAAATCACTGCCATTCCTGTATCCTGGCAGATTGGTATCATATCATCTCCGGCAATCTGCAAATTTTCTTGTAATTGACAGAGAATCTGTTTGCCCAGTTGTGACTCCTCCTTCTCTACCGCCTTCTTCATGGCATCATCCATGTCCTTAGAGAGAAAATGATTTACTTCAATACACATTTCTTTGATATTTTGAGTGATTTCTGCTGTTTGTATCGTGCGCATCTGATTATCCTCTTTTCCTTACTAATAATCTAAATTTCTCATATATTTCATATAATTCACTACCATTAAAGCAATTTTAAAGGTAAGGGCATCATCAAATACCCTAATATCCAATCCGGTACTTTTTTGCAGTTTTTCCAAACGGTAAACTAAAGTATTTCTATGAACAAAAAGCTGTCTTGAGGTCTCCGACACATTCAGATTATTTTCAAAAAATTTGTTAATTGTCACCAACGTTTCATCATCGAAGCTATCCGGAGTGGTATCCTGAAAGACCTCATTCATAAACATCTCACACAGCGACATGGGAAGCTGATAAATCAAACGCCCGATACCCAGGGAACTGTAACCCACTACGTTTTTTTCGGAATAAAAAATTTTTCCCACATCCAATGCCATCTTTGCCTCTTTATAAGACTTAGATATTTCCTTGATCTCATTTACTATGGTTCCATAAGAAACTCGAGCCTGTGTCATTGCCTCGGTATTCAACATATCCACCAATGTGTTGGCAATGGCATCCAACTCCACCTGCTCCTCTCCTTCTTTTAACTCTTTTACCAGAATAATGCTCTTTTCATCCACTGCTGTAACAAAGTCTCCGTTTCGATTGGAAAACATGCTTTTCAGTGTCTCCAAAGCATTGTTGTCCTTCTCATACTTAGTCTCAATCATATATACAATACGTCGGGCCTCTATGGGAATTTTCAGCTTTTTAGCACGATTGTAGATATCCACCAGCAATAGATTGTCCAAAATAAGGTTCTGGATAAAATTGTTTTTATCATATCGTTCCTTATATGCAATAATAAGATTCTGCAGCTGGCTTACTGCCACCTTCCCAATCATATATGCAGCTTCGCTGTCTCCCTTCGTCACAAGGATATTCTCCAGTTGACGCTCATCATAAACCTTAAAAAAATGATATCCCTTTATCACCTGACTGTCTGCTGCCGATTCGGCAAAGGCTTGTACCACCTGAGTCTGTATCTCTTCTGTGTCAAAGGTGGCGGCAAGCAACATACCATCCAAATCCATTACACACAAATCTATTTTTGTAATATTACGAAGTTCATCAATACTGGTCTGTATAATTTGGTTCGCTATCACAAATTTCACTCCTTTTCCTGCTTTCGCCTATATTTCTTAATTTTAAACTAAATATTCCATAAAAGCAAGCAAAAAAGCAGCAGGCAAATGCCTGCTGCACATATACATAAAAACCGGTATTAGTTTACAATTGTCTTCTCTGTTTCTTTATCAAAGACATGAATCTTCTCAACATCCATAGCAAACTTAACCTTGTCACCTGTTCTAACAGTTGTACGAGGATCTACTCTTGCGGTCATTGGGAATTCAGCCAAATCAAAATATAAGTAAACCTCTGCACCTAATAATTCATATACTTTAATGGTAGACTCAATCACAGCATTTGGATGTGTCTCAATCATAACCTGAGAATCATATAAGTCTTCCGGACGAATACCAAGTACAACAGTCTTTCCAGAATATCCACCCTCAACTAATGCCCTAGCCTTTGTTGGAGGAAGTTCAATACTGTAACCTGCTGTCTGTAAAGAAACCTTTGATCCATCAACAACACATTTCGCATCTAAGAAGTTCATCTGTGGGCTTCCCATAAATCCGGCAACAAATAAATTTGCAGGTTTTTCATATAAGTTCTGAGGTGTATCTACCTGCTGAACAATACCACCCTTCATAACTACAATTCTAGTACCCAGTGTCATAGCCTCTGTCTGGTCATGTGTTACATAAATAATGGTACTTCCTAATCTCTGATGCAATTTAGCAATTTCGATACGCATCTGTACTCTCAACTTGGCATCCAAGTTTGATAAAGGCTCATCCATAAGGAATACTTTTGGATTACGCACAATAGCACGTCCCATAGCAACACGCTGTCTCTGACCACCCGACAAAGCCTTTGGCTTACGGTCAAGCAGCTTGTCAAGATCAAGAATTTTAGCAGCCTCTTTCACCATCTTATCAATCTGATCCTTTGGCACCTTTCTAATCTTAAGACCAAATGCCATATTATCATACACTGTCATATGTGGATATAAAGCATAATTCTGGAATACCATGGCGATATCTCTGTCCTTTGGTTCTACGTCATTCACCAACTTATCACCAATTCTCAATTCACCGGAACTGATATCTTCCAAACCTGCAATCATACGAAGTGTAGTAGACTTACCACATCCAGATGGTCCTACAAAGATAATAAACTCCTTATCTTCGATTTCAAGATTGAAGTCTTTTACTGCTTCAAATCCATTTGGATATACTTTACAAATATTTTTACATGATACACTTGCCATTTTTCTTCCTCCTAATTATTAAGTTCTGCCCATTAGCTGATAATAGTATAAACTATTCTTTATCATTGGAAAATACCATTATTCCACAAAGATTTTCTATTTGCTTTGGTCACAATGGCAAATCCTCGTCAAATTATCCAATTTTGTCAATTATTTCTATACATTTTAACGAATACTATTTATACTTTTTTAACAATTATAAATTATTTCGTAATATATTTTTTCTATACTACATATAACGTTCCAAAATTTTCACATACAAAAAAGACATGGCATAAGCAAAGGATGACATGCCAAACAAAAGCAAAAGAGGTAAATATGTGATATTTACCAACATAAAAATACAGGCATATAACTGCAAAAACAATATAAACACCAGCAATATGCTGTAAGGCAGATGACGGATACTGATAAAAAAGGCATTTTTCAAATATTCTGCTACTTTATTTTCAAAAGTTCCTATCAGCACAAACACATACAAAGCAAGAAAGAGAAGCACCAAACCTGCCATAATTATCATCACCAGCATAGGATACCTTAAATTTGACTCCCAATGACACATAATATAAAAGTCCGCTCCCAAAACCAGACCTGCTGCCAGAAAAAGCATCCATACTATGGTGGATTTTTTAAAATTGTCTTTAAAGGCCTTAAAAAAAACACGAACCAGATATCCCTCCTGATTCTTTGCCATTTTAATAGTCACATAATACAGTGCTGTGGTGGCAGCCCCCATGGTAATTACAGGAATGCTGCAAATCAGCCACATGATATTCAAAATTGCCAAGTCCGCAATTTTACTTAATGCCCGCATTACGCTGCCGTCCGGATTAAAAAAACTTCCCATTTCCATTCCCTCAAATATCATCTTAAGATTCATTTCGTTTATCCATTATAGTACAAGCAGCTATAAAAAGCAAATGGCTAAATCATCCATAATTATCAGAATGTAACAGTTCAGATACCTGAACTGTTACTTGCAAAAGCCCATTTAAAATCTGCTCCGCAGATGGGGCTTTTGCCTGCTCCCGCTGTATTTTCGTACGGTCTGTGCAGTAAATGCACAGACCTACCTGAACTGTTACATCAGAATTACTACTTTGCCAAATGATTGCTTATTTTACCACCGGAAAGGCTGCTGTAACCCGGAATAAATCTCCGTCCACAAAAATTTCAAAGACTCCTCCCTGAAGCTCCGTAAGGTTCTTGGCAATAGAAAGTCCTAAACCGCTTCCCTCGGTACTTCTGGACACATCTCCACGAATGAAACGTTCTGTTAATTCATTTGCCTGAAAATTCAGCTGGCTCTCAGAAATATTTTTCAAAGAAAATACAGCCTTGTCCTCCTCTGTTTTTAACTCCACATAGACACGGGTTCCCTGAAGTGCATACTTCGCCACATTGTTATACAGATTTTCAATAATCCTCCATACTCTTCTTCCATCTGCCATAATAACCACTGCTTCCTTGGGCATATTTAAAACCAAACTGAGATTTTTCTCTTGAAATCTCTCATCAAATTCTCCGGTGGTCTGATATATAAGTTCCACCAGATTAATTTTATCCATCTGTAATTCTATATTACCGGAACTAATTTTCGATGCCTCCACCAAATCCTCTGTTAAATGGCGCAGTCTCTGTGCTTTGCCTTCCAGCACTTTCACATATTCCTGAATCCGTAGATTTTGAATATCCTCCCTCTTTATCAATTCCACATAGTTGATTATGGATGTGAGGGGTGTCTTAATATCATGGGATACATTGGTAATCAAATCTGTCTTCATTCTCTCATTGCAGGTACTTTCCTCTACTGCTGCCCTAAATCCGCTGCTGATATTGTTAATAGATTCCGCCAAAATAAGATTATCCTGATGAAGATTATAGGAAGGAATTTTATAATCCAAATTTCCCTCCACGATCTTGCCCACACCATCTAAGATTTCGCTCTTTTCCGCTGCATCTCTTACCAAATATATACCAACCACCACCTGCAATACAAGAGGTATCCCTACACCTATCAGCAAATTTCCATAGAGTATCCCGTAAATTGCAAGGGAGGTGTTTGCGATAAGATAAAACATGATCATAATTATGGTTCTGGTGGTAGTTTTGCGATTTTTCAACACACGGATCAAAAATCTTACACAACGGCAGCATATGCTGTTTTTCCATAAAGTTTCCCTTTTAATTCTCCGCACCAATGACAAATAGCCCGTCAAAAAACTTAAATTCACCGCAGAAGCGGCAAAACCCACCAGCAGATTGTTCCACAAGCTAAATTTATAATCCAATGAAAATTCCCTGATAATCATGAATTCCAAGCCGATAATAGCAACTACCAAGACTGCTGCTATCTCTGTCTTAATTCGATCAAACCAATTTAAAGCAATTTCACCCTCTTCTCCAATATGTCCCGCTGCAAAAGTCAGATAAATAAAAAGAGCAAAAGAAGCAATCAGACTGAGGGCAGCCCCAATATAAGCAATGCGATACCACGGCTGTACTCGCTGATAATCATTTCTTTCTGTACTGAAAGCATCCTTTTTTGGAAAACTTGTATCGATTCCCACTGCCACATAATAATTTCCCGTCATTCCATTATTAAAATTTCGCATAATCTCCAAGAATTCTTCATTTTGCAAATCCAGGCTGCTGTCATAGCTCATATTGATGGAATTCATAAAAAAATAACTTCCATAGGGTTTTAAATAGGGAACAAAATCCTGCAATAAAAGTGGTTTTTCTTTCTGAAAATAGACCTCATTGTGAACTCGCTGCTCATTGGTATATATAATACCTCTATCCATATCTACCACTGCATAATGTACATTGGTATTCTCAGCATTAAATTCGCTTTCATAAGTCTTATACTCCTCATAATCAGAAGAAATCTTACTAATGGCACTTTCTAAGTATTCATAAAACCGCTGACGTTCTGCATCGGAATATATTCTGTCCACCAGACTGACACCATCTGCGGGAAGATAATATTCATCTAAATATTTTAAAGTTTCTACTTCTTCATCCTCTGTGGCATCTGTAAGTGTGGAAGTATTCTCTGATATAGAAATCTTTTTATTCTCAAAGTCCTGTTCTAAAATATGTGTATAATCTAAAGTTTCCTCAGAATCTGCATCAAATTCATAATTCTGCTCCAATGACCCGCTTTCTTTGTCCACTGTGATATTCTCATAATTCATTCCTTCCTTGCCCCAGTGTATCAAATCGTCTACAAAATAGTAAATAACAGCAGTATCATCCACATTCAAATCCATGGCAATGTTGCGTTTTACATAGCTTTCCACATCTATCAATCTGCCGGCCTCATATTCACCATCCAATTCAAATATGGAACAGAGATGAATATAATTCGCTATGTCATAAAGTGCATTCCCCACCATATCTTCATAATGACCGGATTCCAAAAAACTTTTTCCTTCCAGCATATCTTCGGTTCCATGATTACTGTCCCGATAACTTAAGCATATACTTAATCCGATTACAGCCACCGCCGTAAAAATAGTTTGCAAAATAACTGCTGCTATCTTTATCCCCCTGTGATACTTTGCCTGATACATATATACTCCTTTCAAAGCAAAAACTGCTTTCGGCATTGGACAATAGGTATTATTGTAATTATTTATATTTTTTCTATCTTATATCCTACACCCCAGACTACTTTGAGATATCTGGGTTCCTTAGGATTGATCTCTATTTTCTCACGAATATGGCGGATGTGTACTGCTACGGTATTATCAGCCCCTATGGCATCCTCATTCCAAATGCTTTCATATATCTGGTTAATAGAAAATACCTTTCCCTGATTCTTCATCAACAGCAAAAGAATGTTATACTCAATCGGTGTCATTTTCACCGGGGAGCCGTCTACGGTTACTTCTTTCAATTCATCATTAATCACAAGTTCACCGGTACTGTAAATATTGGAATTATCTTCTGTAATATTGCCCAGCTCTGTATATCGTCTAAGCTGGGATTTTACCCGTGCCACCAGTTCTAAAGGATTAAATGGCTTTGCCAGATAATCATCTGCTCCGATATTTAGTCCCAGAATCTTGTCTGCATCCTCTGTCTTGGCAGACAGCATTATAATCGGAATACTGCTCTTTTCCCTGATCTGCATAGTAGCATGTATTCCATCCAGTTTAGGCATCATAATATCTATAATTAAAAGATGCACCTCTTCTTTCTTTAAAATTTCCAATGCCTGAAGCCCATCATATGCTTTTAAAACATGATAGCCTTCCTGCATCAAATAGATTTCAATGGCATCCACAATTTCTTTATCGTCATCACACACTAATATATTCTGCATTTCATCACCTCTCTAATATACCTTTCTGTCCTTAATATTCCATAGGCGAAAACATTAATTTTTTCTTAAAACAGACATGATACCAAAAATCCGTATAAGCACTGCTTATACGGACTATCTGATATATTCAAACTCCAAACCGATGTATCTTCACCATTTCTATAATTCTTTCTTTACCTTGGCATAACATACATGAATAATATCCCTTCTGGTGATAATTCCGATGAACACATTGTTATCGTCCACCACCGGTACAAAATTCTGCTCCAAGGAAATCTTAATTAAATCTTCCATATTTGCATTGCCAAGTACTGGCTTTACATCCCTTTTTCTGGGAACACTTCCTATCGTCATTTCCTCTATACATCCATAATTTAAGTCCCTTTTATCCCTCATTACTCTTAACAAATCGCCTTCTGTTACTGTCCCTTTGTAATGTCCCTGTCTGTCTATTACAGGAACGGCTGTATAACCTCTGCTGTCCAATACATCCATAACTTTCGAAATCTTATAGTCATCAAATACATAGGTTATTTCACTCTTCGGCGTTAAGAAAAATAGTACATTCATTTTTGTTTCTCCCTTCACGCTCCATCCCATAACTGTAAAACATTAAACAGTCAGATATAGTATAACTCCCTTCTCAAAATTCGTCAAGAAAACATTGGTGAAATTTGCCTTATAATACTTTCATTTAACAATAAAATATTAGCATAATAACCACAAATCCCCCAGCAGATGCCGGGGGATTAATTATAATCTTTCAAAATATTATAAGTCAATAACCCCGCTGCTGGCAGCGGGGTATTAGACCCTCGCAGTATTCGTCAAATATCCATGCAAGCATGGCTATTTTCCTCATTACTTGCGGGAATAAATTATTTTGTAACCTTCACTGTTTTTACCTTGCTCCACTTGCCATATACCTTTTTGCCGGCAGAATCTAACTTGTATGCCCTTACTTTCACATAGTAGGTCTTGTTCTTGGTAAGCTTGGTAAGTGTTTTACTGGTCTTAGTTGTGGTGGTTGTCTTGCTGCTTGATTTACTAAACTTCTTGTTGGTAGAATATTTCACCTGATAGCCCTTTGCACCACTCACTTTCTTCAATGTAAGCTTAATCTTCTTACTGCTGCTGTTCTTAGCAGTCTTGATTGCTGCCGTTTTCACAGTAACCTTGCTCCATCTGGCATACACAGTAATGTTTTTCTTGTCGGATGCCTTAATGGTGGTTATTTTACTATTTGACTTAAAGTCTTTGGTTGTATACCATCCCTTAAATGTATAACCTTTTCTGGTTGGATTCTTTAAGGTTACATCTTTGGTTGTGTAAGATGCAGGGTTAGACTTATTGTTAGTACCCTTATTTAATACATAACTAATGGTATACTTGTTGGTTACAGCTTGTGTCGGCTTTGGTGCAGATGTTGCCGTAGGCGTTGGTTTCTTAGGCACTTCATTTACCACAATTTCAACAGTATCCTTGTAATCTCCATAGGAAACCGTAATCTTGTATGTGCCGACCTTGCTCATATCTACTGCACTTGTATCTACGGTATAGGCTGCCGGATCTACAGAAATCTTGGAATCTCCATATACTGCAAATACCGAAAGATTGCTTAAGTCTAACTTATCTCCTACGGTATATGTTGTCTTTGTTGGAGCAACTGCCTGCATTCCGGTTAATTCCTTACCATCGGCAATAATTGCCGTACCGCCCTCAGATGCCTTTGGAAGTTTTATAGTAATGGTGTCATTTACCACAGTTACTTCCTGACCGGAGTAAATATCCTTCATAAGTTTTCCGGCAGATGGTGTCTCTGGTGTTACAATGATTCCATTTAATCCAAAGGTAACTTCCTTCTCTTCCTCTGTGGTATTGATTGCCACATATACCGCATTATCTCCGGTTCCTCTCTTGAATACTAAGTATCCATCCTCGTTACCGCCTGCTAATTTGGTTCTGTCTCCTGTGGCAAATACTTCTGGGTACATATTTCTGGCTGCCAACAGTTTCTTATAATGAGTAAGCATTGCTTTCTGGTCGTCTGTCAGATTATCAAACACCATATTATACCGGTTGTTTTCAAATAAACCAAAAGCATTTGGACCTGACAAACCAATTTCTTCACCATAGTAGATAACTACCTGACCTTTGGTGGTCATTTGTAAGGAGGCTGCCAATTTGCCCTTTGTTAAGTCACCACCCTGAGAATATACAAATCCATCCTCGTCATGGCTGCTTAAGAACTGTCCCATAGTTACACTGCTGGTTAAAACTCCATTGCGGCTTTCTAAACTAGCTTCTGCCTCATCAATCCTGCCATTTACAAAGTTTCCTGCCACAGACTTAAAGTCAAAGTCCAGTTCGGAATCCATTTCTCCGTTTCCTAAGTAATCGCCTGTGTTGGCACAAGTTGCTCCATAAAATTCACCAATCATCTTAAAGTATGGATTTACCTCTGCCAAAGCGGTCTTAAGCTGAGACCATGTCTCATGTTCCACATGTTTCACTGTATCCACACGGAAGTAGTCGATACTGTTTCCATTGGCAGTAGTATGACTTGCCCATGCAGTCTGCCATGCAATTAACTTGCTGCGGACTTCCTGATCTTCTGTCTTAAAGTCAGGCAGATCGGAATTATAACCGCCATGCAGGAAATCGGAACCGATTTCATCTCCTTCACGGAGCATTCCCTTGAAGTTCTCCAGACCATTTCCTTGTTTATCTGCATAACCGGAATGATTTACTACAATATCAACCATTACCTTGATGCCATGCTTATGAGCTTCGTCAATCAATTCGTCTAAATCTGCTGTTGTTCCTAAATGTTCATCTAATTTTGTGAAATCCTTCGCCCAGTATCCGTGATAACCGGTCTGAGTTAAGTCTTCATTTACCACATAGTCAACATTATCTACAATTGGTGTAATCCAGATAGTGTTGATACCTAATTCCTGTAAGTAAGAAATCTTCTGTGTAATACCCTTAAGGTCACCACCTCTGTAAGCTTCTGCTTTGGTTGGATCATAACCCACAGTTCCATTGTTGGAAGGATCTCCGTCATTGAAACGATCCGTTACGATAAAGTAAACCACTGCTTCATCCCAAGAAGGATCTGTTGTGGTCTTATCCACCACCGTCAATGGAATATATGTGTGAAGTACATTTCCATAGTTGTCAGTAATCTCAACAGGTAAATCATAAGTACCCGGTTTCACACTTCTGTCAATGTAAAGCACTCCCTTATTAGTAACGGTGCTAAAGGCAACTTTTGCCTCTTTTCCTCCGGCAACAGGCGCTAAGTCAACAACAATGCTGCTTAATTCCATAGCCTTTCCGGTTTCTTCATTGGTTACCATATACTCAATGGCAGGATTCTGGTCATAATTTGCCACAATGGTTCCAGTGTTTTCACTGTACATTGTACTATTGTAAGAAATAGCAACCTTGGAAGCATTTTCATAACGCAGCTTGCCTTCCGGATTGTACTGGTCATCAATTACTTCACCTTCTACTAAGAAGTAATACTCATAATCACCCGTAGCAATATTCTTATATTCATATGTAAATAACTCATCTTTTTCACTGTATTCCATGGCACATTTTTTACCATTGATTACTACAAATACATCATTCTTATCAATGGTATCCATGGTACCGTCATGGAATTTCTGATCATCACGATATCTGAAAATAATACCATTATCATAGCCTGTTTTTCCACTTGCACATACATATGGCTTTTCAATGCCGTCACCACCCTTTAATTTGGTGTATTTCTCACCCTGGTTTACATAGATGGTTCTGTCAGCATATTCTCTGTCACCATCACCCCAGCTTCCGTACAATCGGATAATATAACCAAAACTTTCAATCTGGTCATCTAAAGTAATGTATGCTGCGTATTTTTCTTTTTCTTCTGTTCCGATATTTCTAAACATAAAGGATGTTCCACTGTCTGCATTGTTCCATGTGTAAGCATCTGTCTGACCCTTGTACTGTTCATTTGTACTGTATTCATATTCATAGATAACAGCACTCTCAGAATAGTAATACTGGTTCGTAGTGTATTTTTCCACACCGTCTACGGTATAATCAATTCTTAATGTAAAGTAACCTGTCTTTGCATTATCCTTAACGGTAACAAGACCATCTTTCGTTATCTTAAATCCTGTTTTCTTTCCTACCAGTGAGAATACAATAGATCCTTCATCTGCCACACCGTCTGCGGTAAACTGGTACTGTCCTGCACCTGCAAGATTGTCGCCGACAATCATCAGACCCGGCATAGTTACGATGGAATTGTCTGTTCCATCCGGATTTCTCTTATCCTGCAGCCAAGTAGCATTATTTGCTCTAAACTTGTACTCATATTTTCCTGGTGTAATATCTTTTACGGTAAGCTTGTAAGTGCCATCTGTCTCGTCAAATTCCATGGGAAGACCAGTGTTCCAGTCGGTTCCCAATGCAGGCTCACCCATTAAATTAACACTCTCTGTCTTAGCTACCACATTTGCATAATCCTCCGGGAAATATACAAAGGTAATTGTTCCCTTGTCAGCATCTACGATTGGATAAGTTTCTCCTAAAGTAAATGCAGAATTGCCGTCTACAACTTCCTCATTCTTCTGATCAGTTACCCAGTCACCGTCTACCACATACTTATACTGGTAAGAACCATCAGACAAGGTTAATGTTACAGAAAATAAACCTGTTTCTTCATCCTTTGTCATTGGCTGTGCTGTTGCACTCCATCCATTCATGTTGCCTGCCAGGAATACTTCTTTGGCAGATGGTGCCCAGTAATAGAACGTCACTGTTCCGTCCCCATTGATAACAGGACTTCTGAAGTCCGGCATAGTAACGGATGCTGTCATGGTAAACGTGGAAACTTTTGTTCCATTTACTTCCTGTACTCTTGCATGATTAAAGGTGTCTGCAGCTGGTTCTGCATCCCCAATTTTTACAAGGTATTCATATTCTCCTGCTGATTCACCTGTAATGGTTGCAGCATATAATGCTTCGTATCCCTCTGCGGCTGCAAAGTTCACACTCTTATACTCATCATCTGAACCAAAAATTCTGTATAATACACTTCCTGTAATTTCATCAGCGGAAGGATAATAAATTACCACTTCTCCATTGCCTTCTACCGGATTTGCCACAATCACAGGATTGCCATTTGCAATTTTTGTTTTATTTAATGGGTCGCCTTCCCAGTCTTCTGTGGTACCGGATACCATACCATAATCATAGATTCCCGGCAATTCTGGTGCTTCAAAAGACTTTGTATATCCATACTCTGTCTTTTCCATATCCAGAATCTTAGACCATGATTCGATAAATTTACCCTTGATGCCCGCCTTAGCTGCATCCGAAACCAGATTAAATGTAATAGTTCCGTCCTCATTATAGACAGGACTCATTACACCGGATACATCCGGTTTTTCGGGTGAAGTTGGATTCTCTGGAGATACCACATCCTTTAGTGGAATATCTGCCCTATCTAAGGACATTACTGTTCCATCAAAGAACACATCTGTTCCGTCTGTACTGTTGCATTCATTTACAATTTTAAGTGCATCATCACTTAATTTAATTTCTTTTGCTGTCTCTGCATCTACAATCTGAATCCCCTGGATTGCTCCGGTACATTCAATTGTTACAGAAAACCAGCCGTCGCCCTCATCCCTAAGTTTATCTTTGTCCTGATTCCACTTTTCAATGGTAGCTGTTCCATCAGTACCAGATAAGGTGATGTCTGACATTTGCCATGCATTGATCACAGGTGTTGTAAAGCCTTCTGCATTATAGAAATAGATTGTGGCTTTCACCGGCTTTGGAATTGGCATTTCTGTCTTGCCTTCCTGATCCAAGTACCATACACCGTCAATAAAATACAGATCTGTTGGTGTGGCATCATTGTAATTTGCCATGGTTGCCTGATACCCCTGCACACAGTCGTGTGTACCATCTGCTTTTTCTTCCAGATCTACAAACTGAAAACCTTCTGGATTTCCTTGGATAGTAAGCACATACCATCCATCCTCCTCTGCCTTCATGGGAGTTGCCTTTGCACCTCCCCAGCCTGTAACTTCTTCTTCTTCCCCATCGCCTGTTAAGGTAAAGGTACCATTCCATGCCTGAACGGCTGGTCTTGTCCAGTCTTTTGGCTGGTAATGAACAGTAATGTTCATATCCCCGGCAGCTTTTACCACCAATGAAAAGTCTGTCGGTGCCAAACCAAACACCATAGCCAAAACTAAAAGCCATGCCAAGACTTTTCTGGAAACTGCATCCTTTAATAAGGAGTATCTCGTTTCGCCCATATTATCCTCTTCCTTTCTCATTTTTATTTGCAATGATTTACTTGTATAAAAAAGTAAAGCCACAAATGCTACGCAAAATGTTATTCACATTTTTGTAATATTTGTAGTAATTATTGCCACAATTTTGTTTACCAATCTCTATCAGTATAATGCATTTTTACTAATTTTTTCAATACTTTCTTTTAATTTTAATACATTTTTTATAACTTGCACAATTTTTTTTCTTTTCTTTGTATATAATTCTAGGCTTTTCTAGGAATATTCATTGGCAGTTTGTTATTTTAGCCAAAAAAGGAAACACTTTTTTAGTATTTCCTTTTTCTTCCTTTTTTCTTTTTTCTTGCTTTTCAGGATATGTTCTGTTCCCTTTTCTTTTGACGCAATTCCCGAAAAAAATTGCTAAGCATGCTGCTGCAGGTTTCCTGTAATATTCCTGTAACAGTTTCTATTTGATGGTTAAAGGCTTCCATATGAAACAAATCTAAAATAGATCCGGCACAGCCTGCCTTTGGATTCATGCTTCCAATCACCACTTTGGAAATCCTGGACTGTACCAATGCCCCTGCACACATTTGGCAGGGTTCCAAAGTTACATACATGGTACAGCCTTCCAGCCTCCAGTCACCCAATATCTTGCTGGCACGTTTAATGGCAGTCAGTTCTGCATGTGCCAATGTATTCTTGTCGGTATTTCTTCGATTATACCCTCTGGCAATAATTTTATTGTCATATACTATTACACATCCTATGGGCACCTCCCAAAGACGATATGCTTTCTTAGCCTGTTTAAGGGCTTCTTTCATATAAAATTCATCCGTGTTTTTATCCATACTCTCCACCATATGTTTCTCTATACTATGATTCGTTTCAGCAATTCAGTAACAGTTCAGACTCTACATTAAATAAACTACCCAGAGCGTATTCTTTTTCCTAAACTATGTAAACCTTTATAACTTTAAAGTTGATAAACAGTTACAGACATTTTAATCCTAACACAGCCCTTTCTAAAAGTCCAGCCATAGTATTTTCATAGCATTTTATACTTCTTTATACTTTTATACTTTTGTGGTATCATCATATAAAAAATACTACAAACACAAAGGAGTTCTTATGATGATATCAGGATTACTAAAAACTACTTTATTAGATTACCCGGAACATGTGGCTGCCACTGTATTTTTAGGAGGCTGCAACATGTGCTGTCCTTTCTGCCACAATGCTTCCTTAGTTTTTTCTCCAATGGAAAACTATACCCAAGAGGAACTTCTGACCTTTCTAAAAAAACGTGCTGGTATCTTAGAAGGTGTATGTATTTCCGGCGGTGAACCCACCATTCATCCAGAACTTCCTTCCTTGGCAAAATCCATAAAAGATTTGGGATATAAAGTGAAATTAGACACCAATGGAAGCAATCCCAAAATGCTCTCCCGGTTGATTTCCCAGAAACTTATTGACTATGTGGCAATGGATGTAAAGGTTCCTTTCAAAGAATACAAAAAACTCTTGGGATACTCTGGTAAGGAGTCATGCCTTTATGAATCATTGTCCCTGCTTAAGTCTCATGTGATTCCTTATGAGCTGCGCACCACCTTGGTTCAGGAAGTTCACAGCCCCGAACTTATCCATGCCATGGGCTTTGAACTTATTGGAGCTGCTAAACTATATTTGCAAAACTATGTGGATACCGGTGATATTATAGGTTCTAATCTTCATGCGGTTTCTGAAAAAAACTTAAGGGAATATGCAGAAATTCTGCAAGGCTATGTGCCTGCCACCTACATTCGCGGGGAACAATCCTCTTCCAATAACTCCACTAAGCGGATGTAGTAACCAAACTCTCCCTGTCGAAGCTTTGCATTTCTGGACATGTAAAATTCGGAAAAACCAAACATGTTAGCAATCAGCTTTTCTCTTGGATGGAAAATACCCGGAATTCCCAGAAAGAAACTGTTATTTTCCGGATTTCTACCCAATAACAGATAACGGTAACTACAATACCCATGGAGTAAAAAGCTGTTATTTCCCAGTGCCCAGTAGGACTTTGCCAACAAATTCAAATCTTTTGGCTCTATGCGTACAATCTCTAAATTTTTTCTGTACTCAAAGGGATGCACCACGGGATATTTTCTCATGATTTTATGCCATGCGATTTTTTGTCCACAATGGCTGGCCTTTTTTGTAAAGTTATCCACAGAAAGGTTCTTTTCTCCACATAATAGGGATTGTTCTCTCACCAAATTATCTTCTGGCATTTCTTGAAGAATGTTATCTCCAACATCTTCCCTGGAACTTTCCCGTTTTTCTATGGTTTCAACCATTTCTTTTTCCTCTGGCTTTTTGTATTCTATTGTTTTTTCTGACATTTTATTTGTTAATTCTTTATTTTCTTCCTCAAAATTTTCATCTATTTCTAGTTTATCATCCATTTTGAATGATTCCTCTTGTTCTTTTTCACTTATTTCTAACTGTGGTTCTTCATAAACTGCCACTGTCTCCTGTTGATTTGTTTCCTGTGCCGCTTGTACTTCTTCTTCCTGAGTATTCATATCATTTTCATGCAAAATATTCTGTAATTCTTCCTGCAATGTATTCTTTTGACTTTCATTCAAATTTTCTAAGCAGGGTTCTGTCGTGTAACTATGTATTTCTTCCCCCTCATCTAAAATTTGTGCATGCTCTGTTTCCTCATGTACAGAAAAATGCTGTGTATCCACCGGATCATTGTCCCATGCACTTGCCATAACCACATTGGGACTATCTTTTATGGTAATATAAATACCTCCCAGTTGTTCCAGGGAAATTTCTGTATTGGAAATATGATTTCGCTCTGTAACCACAGCCATATCTCCGCCACCATTTTTTATGAGAAACTCCCCCAACAGTATCCCTTTCATCCACCCCTCCTGCCGATAAAACCCATATACCTGACAACAGGATATGCCCAAGGGATACAATCCCTTAATATGAACCTGTACTCTTAAAATCTGTTCTCTTGCCTCCACCTTCACAAAGCCTGTATTTTTCTGTTTTACAGAATCCCGATAACTGTAAATATACGATAAGAACCGACGAAATTCGGACATAACACTAAAACCTCTTTCTGTTTTTTTTAATATATACAGAAAGAGGTTTGTTTATGACTAAACGATCAAAACATATGCTATTTCATAACTATTCAGTACCTTATTTCTTTCTATCTGATAATATATCACTGAGCAAACCAAACTGCTCTAAAGTCAACACCTCACCGCGTATGGTGGCAGGTAACTGCATTTCTTCCAATGCCATAACTATTTCTTCTTTGCCAAAAGACAACTCCGAAGAATTATTCAGACCGTTGACTAAGGTCTTTCGCCTTTGATTAAAGGAGGCACGAATCAGACGGAATAAAAGTTTTTCATCTGCCACCTTTACCGGCGGTATCTCATGTCTGGTGAGACGGATCACCGCAGAGCCCACATTGGGACGAGGTATAAAACAGTTGGGGGGTACATTTGCCACTATCTCCGGCTTTGCATAATACTGCACTGCCAGTGACAATGCTCCATAGTCCTTGGTGCCCGGTCCCACCTGCATTCTGTCTGCCACTTCCTTTTGTACCATCACCGTAATACTATAAATTGGCACATGGCTTTCAAATAAGCCCATTATGATAGGTGTGGTGATATAGTAGGGCAGATTCGCCACTACCTTAATGGGTTTTCCCTGATTTTCTTCTTCCACCAAGGACTGAATGTCTACTTTTAGTATGTCGTTATTGATTATCCTTACATTATCATATGGCTGCAGTGTATCTTTTAAAATAGGCATCAGTGCCTTATCTATTTCCACTGCAATAACCTTTCCGGCACGTTCCGCCAAATACTGGGTCATCGTTCCAATGCCCGGTCCAATCTCCAATACACAGTCCTCCTGATTTACCTGTGCGGATGTTACAATTTTATCCAACACATGGGTATCTATAAGAAAGTTCTGCCCAAACTTTTTTTGAAAATTAAATTTATACTTTTGTAAAACCGCTATTGTTTCCTGTGGATTTCCTAATTTTTCCATCTCTTTCCTTCCTGGGTTGATTCCGTGAGATAATTATAATCTCTATCTATTATTTGGCAATACGGAATCACTGTCCATCTAAATGATACAATTTCTGAGCATTTTGAAAAGTGAACTCCTCCACCTGCTCTTTGGAAATTTTCTTAATATCAGCCAATTTTTCCACCACATAAGGCAGATTGAAAGAAGAATTTCTTTTTCCTCTATTGGGAACAGGTGACAAATAAGGGCAGTCTGTCTCAATTACAATTTGCTCTATGGGAGCATATTCTGCCACCTCTTTCAGCTTCTTTGCATTCTGAAAAGTAAGTACACCTCCTATGCCCAAATAAAAACCTTTGTTTAAGTATTCTCTTGCCATCTCTACCGAGTAAGAAAAACAGTGAACTACCCCTCCATTGTCCCAATCTGCCTCTGATTTCATAATATCCAAGGTATCTTTTGCCGCATCTCTGCTGTGAATAATCACTGGCTTTTTCCATTCCGCTGCCGTACAAAGCTGTCGCATAAACCAATGTTTCTGCACCTTGGGCTCTGGTTCATTCCAGTAATAGTCTAATCCGATTTCCCCCAATGCCACCACTCGTTCATCTTTCAGCATATCACACAGTTTCTGGTATTCCTCTTCTCCCAATTCCCCAGTATCTGAAGGATGTATTCCTACTGCTGCATAGATAAAATTATACTGATGTGCCAATGCCACTGACTGCCGACTGCTTGTAAGGCTGGCTCCCACATTAACAATCCTCCCAATACCCGCCTCCTGCATTCCAGTCAGTAATTCTTCCCTATCTTCCTCAAATGATTCATCATCATAATGGGCATGACTGTCAAATATCATGTGTTCATCTCCTATTCTGTCTTATGTTAGTGTACCACATCTTTTTTTATATGAGAATCTTTTTGCAAATACTCTTGATTTTTTTTCAATATATTGCTATTATCTTATTTAGTGGTCTATCTTTGGAGTCGTATCGAAGTGGTCATAACGAGGCTGACTCGAAATCAGTTTGTCGGGCTTATCCCCGGCACGAGGGTTCGAATCCCTCCGACTCCGTATCTTTATGACAGGCAAAAAACCGGTTTCTAATCTGCTTGAATTAGAAACCGGTTTTTCATTTTTCAAAAACTATTGCAGACTATTCTGCAGATCCAGATTATTAAGTACACCTATTCCAATCACAGCCAGAACCCACATAACAATAGCCACAACAATACCAACAATAGAGCAGATCATTCCTGCCTTTGCCATTCCTGTTGCACCTTTTTTATTAGCACATACTGCTAATACAATTCCTACGATTCCACAAATAATACCTATAATAGGACTGCAACAGGAAATCACAATAGAAATAATACCCACTACAAGACTTCCAATCGCTAATCCATTCGTACCATTAGTGCTTGGTGCATCAAAGTTATTCTGAAAATTTTCATTCTCCATTTTCTTTTCTCCTTTTAAGTTTTGATTTATTACTATATTTCAACAATATTCTACACTGATTTTTTCAATATTGCAATATAATTATTAATTTTTTATTAATTTTCCTAAATTTCCCTAAAATTAAAAAAAGAACTGTACATAATACACAATTCCCATACTTTTATTATATATTTAACTCCGCACGCTCAGCTTCGAATTAAGCCACATACACGTTACCTTGACAGTTTGCTCGGTCCAGGCACCCTTGCGGCACCCGGAAATCACTCACTTAGTGCTGCTCCATTCCTGACCTGACACGGTTCGTGAGGCACCGTCGCGCAAGACCCAGACGTCAACGCCACTTATCAAGGGCAGCTATACCCAGCAATAACCCTCAGCTTAAGCATCACCCCTACTGTAGCGGATTGTAGGTACAGGGCACCGCTAACTCCCCGGCTGTGCGGAAACTTTATAACTTTATACTTTTGATTACTTCCACATCTATGTTATCTGATACACTGCTCCATAAATGCTTTGTAACTATTCAGTACCCTCATAGTTACGAGCAAAGAACCATGCAAAATTGCCTACGGCAATGGTTCTTTGCCTGTTATATCCACTTTTTCTTACGGTCTGTGCAGTATATGCACAGACCTACTGAACAGTTACAATGCTTTCTTAGTATATCTTGTTTTCCTTCATTTGTCAAATAATAATTACCGCCATTTTATTACATTTAATTATTTAACATAAACTTATAAATTACTTTTTCAATCCCATCCTCATCATTGGATTTCGTAATATAATCCGCTGCTTCTTTCACCTGTTTTTGTGCATTTTCCATAGCTACGCCCAGACCGGCATATTTGATCATGGATAAGTCATTGAAGCCGTCTCCACAGGCTATCATTTGAGTGCGTTCCAGTCTAAGATGTTTTAACAGTCTGCCCAGAGAATATGCCTTGTCAATGTTCTGGGGCATAACCTCCACAAAAAAAGGCTCTGAGCGGTAAATATTTAGAAAATTACCAAATCGCTCTTTCAACTTCACTTCCACTTCTGCCATATGTTCCGGCTCACCGGTAAGCAGACACTTATTCACCGGAAATCTTACATAGTTTGGAAAATCCTCTACTTCTCTTAAATTGATACCATTGATCCGTGCTTCTAATTCATTATATTTATCAATACCGTTGCCTGCAATGGCATCGTCTCCTTCATAGGTAATAATGCCCACCTTATGTTCTACCGCTTCTTCATAAATAGAGGGTATCATTTCTCTGGGCAGTGTTTCATTATAAATAACCTGTTTTGTCTTAAAATTAATAATTTTTCCACCGTTAAAGGACAGGATATAACCACCGTACTGGTCTAATTTTATGGTTTTTGCAACCTTGGTAATTCCCGGAGTAGGTCTGCCGGAGGCAATAACCACCTTAATCCCCTCTTCTTGAGCTGCTATCACTGCCTCTAACGTTTTTTCACTGACTTCCTTTTTTGAGTTGGTGAGGGTACCATCTATATCCAATACTAATACTTCATATGCCATACTATTTCTCCTTTTATGCTTATCATTTCCAAATTGTATATTTTCCATTCATCTTGTAATATTAGTATACATGATAAGAAAAAGAATGGCAATTTTTTTCTTGTAAGGTTTGCCAAAAAAATTGGTTGACAAATCTATAAAAAATTATTATTATATAGCTTGTAATTATTATCGATGCGTGGCTCAGCTTGGTAGAGCGCTGCGTTCGGGACGCAGAGGTCGCAGGTTCAAATCCTGTCGCATCGACTACTTATAAAGCCACCAAAATCCTTTATTCATCAGGGTTTCTGGTGGTTTTATTTTTAAACAAAATATATAAAAGTTCTGTTCCTATTGATAACAGAAAATACGTTGAAAAGGCTTTTTTTCTATGTTATGATAAATCCAGAAAATTTCTTTTTATGTATATATCATAGCATATGCAGAAAGGATATGTAATAGCCTGAAAATTATTGACTCAATAAAAAATTTTTTTGAAAGGAGATAACTTCAATGTATGATGTAAAAGATTTAAATTTATGTTTTGATATTTATCATTCTTATGAAAAGGTAGGAAGAATAGAGATAGTCAACAATGTTTTAAAGAAAAACGAAGTTATAAATCCTGATTTATGGGTACATCCTTTCCCAAACTCAAAAACATTAGAACAAATACTAGGTGCATTAAAGCAAAGAATTTTATGTCCTGAACGCTGTACTCCAGATATGCTTGCAAGTATGGGTTTAACTGAGTACAATGTATATGATATTTTAAAAAACACTCATGGAGTAGATTCGGATGATTTTGTCTGGTTTAAATTTGATGGCGAGAACATAACATGGGATGATGTAAGGGTAAGGTAATTTCATGGAAGAATATCATTTAGAAGATCAATATCTGTATAATTGTAAGACAACAACAAAAGGTACACAGATAAAATACAAGAAAGATAACTATTTCTACAAACTAAAAAACCAGAGGCACATCCTCTGGTTTTTTCTTCTTACTCTCTTAGTAAATAAACTTTACAATCTTTTTGTTTTCTCCTTCACCCTCTGTCTGAAACTTTACGTCATATCCATAATTTACCTTAACATTATAGATATCCTGCATTGCTTCATCGGATAAACCATATTCAAACTGCTCGTCCCCGATTTTTACCTTCATAATATTTTCACTGGCAAAACCCACAAGCTGGCCTACTTCAATGCCGGCTGCCGCTTCCTCTTCACTTAAAGACACCTGAGGCGGCTCTGTGATACCTGCTTCCACAATCTTAATAATCTTATTGGTATCCACTTCTGCCTCGAACATAATGCTGTCCCCTTCTGCAAAATTGGAAACTTTTTCCCTCACTTCCTGATTTCCCAATGCATATTCCTCTTCATTGCCATTTACCATTACTGCAATGGAATTGTCATCAAAATATCCGTTAAATTCACCTTGTACAGTCTTTACAATGCCAGAGCTGCTTTCCTCTGCACTTTCTTTTTGAGCATCCTCCAAGGCCTTCTGCACTTCCTCAGATACCTCTACCTCACCGTCTTCCTCTTGATTGTATTCTGCCACAATCACATCCGTACCTTCTTCTTCTACATTCACATTCTCTTTTGTTGTATCATTTCCGCCACAGGCAGTCATTGCACATATCACCATGCCTGCCAGCAATACACTGATTACTTTTTTCTTCATCTAAATTCTCCCTTAATTGCGATAATAGTTAATAAGACATCCCTTTAAAATAATGGTACGCTCATCCTCTGTAAGCTCACCCATATTTAATGTAAATTCTCTTAAACCGCCATTCTCCACAACAAATGCCTTGATTTTTGTTGCTTTTTCCTCAATGGCCTTTTTCACATCCGGTATAAATAAGAAATCTCCATTTTTAAATGGTAAATCTCCCTTATCAATTAAGAATGGTAGCATACCCCAGTTAATCAGATTAGAACGATATCTCTTGGTAGCATATTCATTGGCAATGTTAGCCCATCCGCCAAGTACCTTCTGGCAGGAAGCAGCCTGTTCTCTGGCAGAGCCGTCACCGGGCTTTACCGCAAAGATGGTACTTCCTACACCAAAGTTATCATGATTTACATTGGGATATACTGTTTTTATGGCTTTCATAACTTCTTTTAATTCAGGAACAGCTTCTCCTGCACATTTCCCCTCTTCTAATGCCTTCTGTGCTTTCTGGATTTCCTTTGCCTTGCCCACATAAGAAGGATCTTTTCTGGATAAAGTAAATTCTGCCAGGCCCAAAGGATTGGAACGATAGGAAGAAGTTTCTCCAGATGGTATCAGTTCATCCGTTGTGGTCACAGGATCATGAATTTCAGAAACCACCTTTAATACCATATTTTCCGGCAATGGAGACATTGCAGGCCAGTCCTTAATGTTCGGACCAAACTTGATTTCTACGGAGGGATCCGCCACACCCTTGCTGTCAAATACTCTGTTCTCATAGATGGAACTGTCATAGTGGTACTTCTGTCCCTTGTACTCCACATCCATCTCCGTTGCAGGTGTCAAGTACCCTTTGTTGGCAGCAGTTGCCGCAATAGAACGTGCATCCATAAGTGCCACCGATGCAATCTGACCATTCTGCAGCTTGGAACCTTCTCTGTTGGGGAAGTTTCTTGTGGAATGACGAATACTGAATCCATTGTTGGAAGGAGTATCTCCTGCACCAAAGCAAGGTCCACAGAATGCGGTCTTAACCACTGCTCCGGTGGCAAGCAGGTCAGCTACTGCCCCATTCTTCACCAGTTCCATAAATACCGGCTGGCTGGCCGGATACACATTCAATGTAAATTCGTCTGCTCCTGTACTTTTTCCGCGAAGAATATCGGCAGCAGCACATATATTTTCAAATCCGCCTCCGGCACATCCTGCGATAACACCCTGATCCGTATACAGTTTGCCGTTTCTAACCTTATCCTTTAAGGTAAATTCAACTTGTCCATCTAAGCTTACCAATGCTTTCTTCTCACAGTCATCTAAAATATCCATCAGATTATCATTTAACTCCTCGATGGTATAAGTATTGCTTGGGTGAAACGGCATTGCAATCATTGGTCTGATATCAGACAAATCAATCTCAATCATTCCATCATAGTAAGCAACTGTTCCCGGATTTAACTCCTTATATTCTTCTACTCTGCCATGAATATCATAGAATTCCTTGATGGTCTCATCGGTTCTCCAGATGGAGGACAGACAAGTGGTCTCTGTGGTCATAACATCAACGCCGATACGGAAATCTGCACTTAAGTTAGATACACCCTCACCTACAAACTCCATTACTTTATTGTTTACATAGCCGTTGGCAAATACCTCACCGATAATTGCCAATGCAACATCCTGAGGTCCTACCCCCTTAATTGGTGCTCCTGTCAGATGTACACCAACCACACCGGGCATATTGATATCGTATGTCTTGGATAATAGCTGTTTTACCAGCTCCGGACCACCCTCACCCATTGCCATAGTACCTAATGTACCATAACGGGTATGACTATCAGAACCCAGAATCATCTTGCCGCCGCCTGCCAGCATTTCTCTTGCAAACTGATGAATTACTGCCTGATGAGGTGGAACATAGATTCCTCCATATTTCTTTGCACAGGAAAGTCCAAACATATGGTCGTCTTCGTTGATGGTTCCACCCACTGCACAGAGACTGTTATGACAGTTGGTCAATACATAGGGAACCGGGAATTTTTCAAGTCCTGATGCTCTCGCTGTCTGGATAATACCTACATACGTAATGTCGTGTGAAGTTAATTTATCAAATTTGATCATTAACTTGTCCATGTTGCCGGAAGTATTATGTGCCTCTAAAATTCCGTAAGCAATGGTATTCTTCTTTGCTTCTTCCTTAGAAGGAACATTTTCTCCTAATTTGCTTTTTAAAACATATGTTGCTTCTTTGTTATCCGGAACAATCTCGTTACCGTTTAAAAGATATGCACCGCCATCAAGTAATTTAACCATAGTTTACCTCCTAGTTATGTCTAAAATTTCTATGATAAGTAACATAGCTTTAATTATAATATATGAATTTTCATATTGCAATGAAAAAACTGCCCAAACTCAGGGAAAGTTATTCTTGCAAATGTAAGCAATGCCAAAAGAAATAGAACAAAGGTTATGATATTCTTAAAATTAACATGATTTGTAACTATTCAGTACCTTCATAGTTACAAGCAAAGAACCATGCAAAATTGC
>CAMWHJ010000045.1 GCA_947174015.1 uncultured Lachnospiraceae bacterium
TGACCGTACGCTTCACATTTTATATTAGATTCATTACCTGTTATTTATATCGGTGTGTTTTTTTCATTACTTAACCCTTTTTTTAATTTTTTCCAAATTTTTGCCTTGTCCCCATTCCATAGATTTTCAATCTTTCTGCCTGCTTATGATTCCAGTTTTTATTCCACATCAAGGCTTTCAAAATCTGGTTTTAAGTCATATAAAATGCAGTCCGTAAGCCGGACATAATCTCTCTGTTGAAATGAATCCTGCAATTCCATTAATGACTTATCCATAGAGACAGAATAGCCTGCATCCTGCATTCTCTGAATAAATTCTGCAAATGCATCCAGCATTTCCACAAAAGCCTCTGCTAAACCTGCCTGATCCGGCGTATACACAATCTGTACTACTTTATCCATTGTATTAATTGCCTGTTCTGTCATGCTACTTGTCCCCTTCCTGTTCTCTCTGCCGTTTCTTCTCTTCAATAAATTGACGCAGTTCGCCAAGATGTTTTTCCACCACCAGAGAAGTCGCCTCCACCAGCCTCATAAGATGTACCTGCAGTTTAAAGTTTCTCTCAACATTTTGAGACGTCAGATCATTCCCGATTTCCTTTACAAAAATAATCGTTTGCTTTATATTCTGCTGATAATAGGTAAGCACCTGCTTTTTCTCCTCAATAATATAGTCTACAATCTCATTGGCAGCAGTCATATCCAGCACCACCTGTATCAGCTGCTGTTCGGAAGCATTGGCAAAATCAAATCCGTTGTATTTTCTCACCTTATTGTAATGACTGATTGCTTTCTGCCGGATATCCTCCAAATCTTTACTTAATTTATCCGCAGACTTCAGCACGTTGTCATAGATTTCTATATATTCCTTATTGCTCTTTTTGATATCCTTTAAGTGATAATAAAGTCTTTTCTCCAGTGGTCTTGTGCAATAGGTGTCAATGGCTTCCCGAAATGTCATAATCTCTGTTCCTTTAATCAACGCCCCTCCCTCTGTGGCATCAATCACGTGATAGCCATAAACTTCAATATTGCGTTCAAAATAACTGCGGAACAAATCATAGTAAATATCTGTCTTCACCATTGTTCCGTCAATGCCTTTCGTCCAGCGCATCAGGGGATTCTCTTCTTCCACATCCGGCACATTATCTCCCTCAAATTCCGTATGGGTAACTGCACTGTGTTTTTTCTCATCTGTGTATGCCAAATCCTGTCCGATCAAAATAATCGGGCTGCATCCTGCATATCTGGCAACTGCAAATGCCACATTAGCACAGGAACTTCCCTGAGGCAAAAAAACCATATTTTCAAAATTAGAAGACCACCACTCTTCCATTCCCTCATTGTTTTTTGCCATCAGAAGCTTCTTGCCGGGAAACTCCGTGTATATATCCGGCCACAAGACAGCCGGTCCCAGCAGCACCAAATCCTCATCAAAGGTTCTGTCTTTATAATAATACTGATAAGTTGGATAGTCTCTCTCAATGGAGGCAACGGCATCCGGTGACACTCCCTGCTGTTTGCAGGCAGTATAGGAGGCATCGCATGCAATAATCAGTGCTTTTCCTTCTGCCTCTTTTAATAAGTGGATATTTTTGTCCAGCGAGGGACCTGCTGCAACAATAATCGCCGGATAGCCTTGGTATTTATCCCTTATCTCCTCCACACTGTTGGTGCTGATGCATTCATCGATATTTTTATACAGATTATCCAAGCCATTCATATTATCCTCTAAGGAAGTCCCAAGCAATTTTAATTTGCTGTCAATGGAAGATAAGAGATATTTCACATATCTGTGTCTCTCCGCTGCATATACATGATAATTATTCAGAGATATCACTCTTACATTTTTTGCCAGATTATCCCACTCCTGATTTACATAATATGCCAGCATCTGTTCGATCAGTGCCGCTTCCCCGGAAAGCACAACCATTTTGCCATCCCCCACAAAGCTTGTTAAATCATCATGTATCATCACATATTTCAAAACTGCCCTATTGGGTTCAATCACAATAATCTTTGTGGCATCTGTTGTTTTCTGATGTAATCTGCGCAGCAGCGTGGCATTTCCCGCACCGAATACCACCAGCAAATAATCTCTTGTTTCTTCTAGATCTTTCATATAAAATTCTGCTTCTGCCAGCGTATTTTTACTGCAAAGGCAATACCATTGCTTATCTTTGGCAAATTTTATATATCCGTCTTCTTTCTTTATATATTCCTCTAAAACTGCGATCTCTTCCATCCCTGCATATTCTATGGTGGGATTGGATCTTGCAATTGCTGCTAAATTTTTCTTATAACGATTCGCCATTACATTTTCTCCTCACTCTTTGCCGCCATATGTTCCATTCCTATCAATGATTAAGAAAAATAGCTGATTTCGGAGAAATCAGCTATTTTTGTTTTCTGTTACTTGTAAATTATCATCTTATCATTAGCCTAATAAGCTTAATACACCCTGATTGGACTGATTTGCCTGTGCCAGCATGGACTGACCTGCCTGCATCAAGATATTGTTCTTGCTGTAGTTGGTCATTTCTGTTGCCATATCTGTATCACGGATACCGGATTCTGCAGACTGTAAGTTTTCACTGGATGTATCCAGATTGTTAATGGTATGCTCTAATCTGTTCTGCATAGCTCCAAGGTTTGCTCTCTCAGAGGATACTTTCTTTAATGCGGAATCATAAGCATTGATTGCCAAGGAAGCCTGTGACTGGCTTGTTACATCCAGTGCTTCACCGATGTGCTTGCCTGCCTCATTGGAATCATAATCCACGGAAAATGTCATCTGTACGATTCCCAGATCCTTTGCCTTCATGCTGGCGATATGCACATCCACTTCCTGACCGGAGTTGGCACCAATCTGTAAACGAAGTGCTTCCTCACCTGTCTTGCTGGCAGATACCAGATTTGCGGCCTTTAAGGAAATGGTAATTACATCGCCTGCTTTGATATTGGTAACACCAGAAATTGCAAAACTGAAACTTATACCCGCACCACTAGTATATCCATAATCATATTTTGTCGCAGTAGCAGCTATTGCAGTCTTTGTTCCAGTAACACTTAAAGTTTTAGCAAAGTTAATGTTTGTATCGCTAATTGTAACACTCGCACTACTACCATTTAATGTTTTAACAGTATAAGCACCAGAACTAATTGCTGCACTATCTGTAATATCTTTCTGGAACTCAATGCGGATTACATCATCTGTTGCCATAAATTTCGTACAAGAAGCCACATCACCACCCTGTGAGATTACAATCCTAACGTCACCGTTCTTGAAAGTTCCTTCTGCAGCTACACTTCCGTCTCTCCATGTCTGTGCTCCTGCCTGTGTTCCGTCAAGCAGCTTCATTGTGTTGTATTCGGATGTATTGGCAATTCTGTCCACTTCCTGTGTCAGGTTGTCAATTTCCTGCTGGATCTGCTGTCTGTCATCATCTGTTGCTGTATCATTGGCTGCCTGCACAGCTAATTCTCTCATTCTCTGGATAATATTCTGTGACTCCTGCAGTGCACCTTCTGCTGTCTGGATTAAGGAAATACCATTCTCAGCATTCTCAGATGCCTTATTCAGACCACGAATCTGTCCTCTCATTTTTTCGGAAATTGCAAGTCCTGCTGCATCATCACCGGCACGGTTGATTCTGTAACCGGAAGATAACTTCTCTGTTGATTTTGCCAGACCGCCGTTGGTGATCCCTAAGTTTCTGTTTGCGTTCATCGCTGTCATGTTATGTTGTACTGTTAAACCCATAATAATTCCTCCTTGAATATTGAGCAGCTTCCCTGCTGCCTCTGATTATTTTTATAGTTTTTCGTAATTTCTCCTACTATTTTCTGTGACCGTACGCTTCACATTTTACACTGGATTCATTACTTGTTATTTATATCGGTGCTTTTTTTTCATTACTTAACCCTTTTTTCATTTTTTCCAAATATTTTTTCTCCACGGAACATGGCTGTTGTATAACCTCCAAAGCCCCTCTTAAAAGCAGATATATTTACCAGCTTTGCTTCCTCACTTCCCCTTGGATACTCGCCAAACACTTGTTCACCTATCTCATAGAAAGCAATTCCTCTTTGCTTCAATTCCAGTATGGTATTCCACTGGAGCTGATGCCCGGCAGGTTTTCCCTGGAGCTGTTCTGTCAATTCTGCATAAGAACTGTAGTATGCCGTATCCTTATAGAGGGTAGCTATCAGCACTGCCACATTTTCTCCCTCGCAGTTTGCCAATGCCACTAAGCCTTCGCCCGCTTTTACAAAATTGTAATAATGCATATACATTTCTGAATTTCTGGTTACTTTACCTGCATCCAGTTCGTAAATCCTTTTGTACTCCTCTATAATACTCTCTGTAATATTATCTTTGTCATAAAAAGTTATCTGACAGCACCCTCGCTTAATATCACTTTTATGTCCTTTGCGTATCTCGGAACGCAGAATCTTTTCCTCTTGACGCAGATCTATCATCTGGGTTAAAGTGCTTTTATCCTGATACTGCTCTTTTAAGAGGACGTTATAATTATAAAGCTTTGAGGTATTTGCCGGATTGACCAGCGGATCAAAACGCAGAAGAATTGACTGACAGCCATATTTCCCTGCAATCTTTTCTATATATTCCAATGATTTCTTCATGATTTTTTCCTGCTGTTTATAAGTCAGCCCCTGATGAATCACCGGAACCGGCACATACCCCTTTGACCAACTGACACTATATGTACCATTGTCTTCCTCAATATATAGAATCACTGCTGCTATGGGCTGATTGTCTTCCAGCAGAATCATGCTTTCATTTTCTTTCAAAAAAAGGGAATATTCCACATCAAAATTGATTTTTACTGAGGTATAGGAAAAAGTACTGCCCTCTATTTTCGCTATATATTCATCCCATTGTTGGTGTTCTAATTGTATATATTTTAAGCATTCCATAGATTTTCAGCCTTTCTGTTTACTTATGATTCCAGATTCTTATTTCACCTCAAAGATACTTAAGAAAAATAGCTGATTTCAGAGAAATCAGCTATTTTTGTTATCTGCAAATTATAATCTTATCATTAGCCTAATAAGCTTAATACACCCTGATTGGACTGATTTGCCTGTGCCAGCATGGACTGACCTGCCTGCATCAAGATATTGTTCTTGCTGTAGTTGGTCATTTCTGTTGCCATATCTGTATCACGGATACCGGATTCTGCAGACTGTAAGTTTTCACTGGATGTATCCAGATTGTTAATGGTATGCTCTAATCTGTTCTGCATAGCTCCAAGGTTTGCTCTCTCAGAGGATACTTTCTTTAATGCGGAATCATAAGCATTGATTGCCAAGGAAGCCTGTGACTGGCTTGTTACATCCAGTGCTTCACCGATGTGCTTGCCTGCCTCATTGGAATCATAATCCACGGAAAATGTCATCTGTACGATTCCCAGATCCTTTGCCTTCATGCTGGCGATATGCACATCCACTTCCTGACCGGAGTTGGCACCAATCTGCAAACGAAGTGCCTCTTCCCCTGTCTTGCTTGCGGATACCAGATTTGCAGCCTTTAAGGAAATTGTGATAACATCACCTGCTTTGATATTTGTAACACCGGAAATTTGAAAACTGAAACTTTCACCGGTACCACTGCCATATCCATGGGCATATTTTGATGCTGACTCACTAGTCATTGCAAACTTTGTAGCAGAAACACCTAAGCCACCAGAAATTACAATCTCTCCAGAGCTGATTTTAATACTACCACTATTACCATTTAATGTCCTAACAGTATAAGCACCAGAACTAATTGCTGTAGCATCTGTAATATCTTTCTGGAACTCAATACGGATCACATCATCTGTGGAAATAAGTTTAGAGAGAGAACCAACATTTCCACCCTGTGAGATTACAATCTTAACGTCACCGTTTTTGAAAGTTCCTTCTGCACTTGCACTTCCGTCTCTCCATGTCTGTGCACCTGCCTGTGTTCCGTCAAGCAGCTTCATTGTGTTGTATTCGGATGTATTGGCAATTCTGTCCACTTCCTGTGTCAGGTTGTCAATTTCCTGCTGGATCTGCTGTCTGTCATCATCTGTTGCTGTATCATTGGCTGCCTGCACAGCTAATTCTCTCATTCTCTGGATAATATTCTGTGACTCCTGCAGTGCACCTTCTGCTGTCTGGATTAAGGAAATACCATTCTCAGCATTCTCAGATGCCTTATTCAGACCACGAATCTGTCCTCTCATTTTTTCGGAAATTGCAAGTCCTGCTGCATCATCACCGGCACGGTTGATTCTGTAACCGGAAGATAACTTCTCTGTTGATTTTGCCAGACCGCCGTTGGTGATCCCTAAGTTTCTGTTTGCGTTCATCGCTGTCATGTTATGTTGTACTGTTAAACCCATAATAATTCCTCCTTGAATATTGAGCAGCTTCCCTGCTGCCTCTGATTATTTTTATAGTTTTTAGTAATTTCTCCTACTATTTTCTGTGACCGTACGCTTCACATTTTATATTAGATTCATTACCTGTTATTTATATCGGTGCTTTTTTTTCATTACTTAACCCTTTTTTATTTTTTTCCAAATATTTTTCTCCGCAGAACATGGACATGCCGTCATACTTAAGAAAAATAGCTGATTTCAATGAAATCAGCTATTTTTTGTTATCTGCAAATTATAATCTTATCATTAGCCTAATAAGCTTAATACACCCTGATTGGACTGATTTGCCTGTGCCAGCATGGACTGACCTGCCTGCATCAAGATATTGTTCTTGCTGTAGTTGGTCATTTCTGTTGCCATATCTGTATCACGGATACCGGATTCTGCAGACTGTAAGTTTTCACTGGATGTATCCAGATTGTTAATGGTATGCTCTAATCTGTTCTGCATAGCTCCAAGGTTTGCTCTCTCAGAGGATACTTTCTTTAATGCGGAATCATAAGCATTGATTGCCAAGGAAGCCTGTGACTGGCTTGTTACATCCAGTGCTTCACCGATGTGCTTGCCTGCCTCATTGGAATCATAATCCACGGAAAATGTCATCTGTACGATTCCCAGATCCTTTGCCTTCATGCTGGCGATATGCACATCCACTTCCTGACCGGAGTTGGCACCAATCTGCAAACGAAGTGCCTCTTCCCCTGTCTTGCTTGCGGATACCAGATTCGCAGCCTTTAAGGAAATTGTGATAACATCACCTGCTTTGATATTGGTAATACCGGAAATTTTAAATTCGATATCAGCACCACTACCATTGCCATATCCATAGTCATATTTTGTTGCAGTAGCAGCCATTGCAAACTTTGTAGCACTAACACAATTGCTACCGGAGATTAGAATTGATCCTGTGCTAATAGAAATACCCTCACTACTATTTCCATTTAATCTTCTAATAGTAAAAGCACCAGAACTAATTGCTGTACCATCTGTAATATCTTTCTGGAATTCAATACGAATCACATCATCTGTTGCAACAAGTTTAGAGCGAGAACCAACATTTCCACCCTGTGAGATTACAATCTTAACATCACCGTTCTTGAAAGTTCCTTCTGCACTTGCACTTCCGTCTCTCCATGTCTGTGCTCCTGCCTGTGTTCCGTCAAGCAGCTTCATTGTGTTGTATTCGGATGTATTGGCAATTCTGTCCACTTCCTGTGTCAGGTTGTCAATTTCCTGCTGGATCTGCTGTCTGTCATCATCTGTTGCTGTATCATTGGCTGCCTGCACAGCTAATTCTCTCATTCTCTGGATAATATTCTGTGACTCCTGCAGTGCACCTTCTGCTGTCTGGATTAAGGAAATACCATTCTCAGCATTCTCAGATGCCTTATTCAGACCACGAATCTGTCCTCTCATTTTTTCGGAAATTGCAAGTCCTGCTGCATCATCACCGGCACGGTTGATTCTGTAACCGGAAGATAACTTCTCTGTTGATTTTGCCAGACCGCCGTTGGTGATCCCTAAGTTTCTGTTTGCGTTCATCGCTGTCATGTTATGTTGTACTGTTAAACCCATAATAATTCCTCCTTGAATATTGAGCAGCTTCCCTGCTGCCTCTGATTATTTTTATAGTTTTTAGTAATTTCTCCTACTATTTTCTGTGACCGTACGCTTCACATTTTTATATTAGATTCATTACCTGTTATTTATATCGGTGTGTGTTTTTCATTACTTAACCCTTTTTTTAATTTTTTTCAAAAATATTGTTTATGGTGTACATCACTGGATTTTTTGAAATGTAGCATATGACATTGGCAATTATCACAACAACATATACATCCTTAAACTTTCGATAATTTTCAGCAGAATTTTCCAATGCTTCTGCTTTTCCTTCCTAATTCAAACTCAACAGTAAATAGCTGCAATTCAATCATCAAATAAAAGAAACCTCTTTTCATTTATTGTCACCACTATTACATTCTTTTGATATTTCCAGAAGTTATATTTGTATTTTGCACTACCCGAATGTATATCGTATAAGATTTTTTTCTTTACTTCTATATCTAAACTGTAATAAGCACTACTCTTTTTCCCACCTGCGATGAAGGAAGCAGACGCAATCCTTCCAACACATTGCATTCCTTTTCCAGAAATTAATCCAAAGAGAAAGGACAGTTGAAAACATGCCGAACAGATCAGTGCAATAATGACACAAAGGATAAAACCACACAGCCATTTTGACTCCTTCCACAGAGAAATCACCAATGCAACTCCCTCTTGTTCCATTCCTTTGGCACCCTCCATCCAAAATATGCTTAAAAGCACTCCCAAAAAGAACAACCACCAAAAACTGCCTTCTGAAAAAATATTTTTTTTTATGGCTTTTACTATGTATTTTGTCTCGACCTTTTTCCACTCTGTTATATTATTCTTTATACATTCATCACACTTATCTCCCAAACCTCTGTTTGAATTTATCAAAACCCTTATGGCAGGATACGTCTTTTTTAACCTTTGGGATGCATTTTCAAGTGCATTATTTATATTGATACACACCCCCCTGTTCCATTGATTGATTTCAGGCTTTTCTTGCAAATATCTGGAGGATCTTTTCAATACAATCTCCTCCTCTGACAAAAGTAGCATCACCTTTTTTAAATCCTTGGTTACGGTTATTATTACTGTGTCATGGCTTTTTGTTTTCTGGTGCCATTTCTTATATTCTATACAGGCTTCTCTTGCCACCATCCTGTCAAAATCAAAGATAGGAAAGCCAATCAATTCTTTCTGCATGAGCAAACCAATCATTGATAAAAAAAGCACTGTTGTCCCCATTATACCAAAAACTATAAAACAACTCCAAAAAGAGTTCCAGTCTTCATCCCCTGCTTGATACGCACAAAATGTAAAGATTATTATGAAATAGCATATAACCACAAAGGGAATTCCCAACGGCCAGCCATCATATATTTTCCTCATGTTCTATCATCTCCTTTCTAATGCTTATAACAAAAATATAGAACCGGCAGCAAACACCAAAATTAATTTATATTCTTTCATGCGTTTTTTATAGAGTAATAAAATATTAGGGATATCATACATCAGTCCCTGTATCATATCCCTAATATAAAACCTGTTTTTACGTTTATTTCTTTTTATCCATATAAAAGGATTCTTCCGATATCGCCTGCATCACATTCTGGTAATACTTGCTTGCGGATTGTTTGCTCTGTCTCCTCATTTTAATAACCTGACGCTCTCTGCTCATGGCCAGTTCAAAGCTTTGCTTATTTCTTTGCTCCATGGTCTCAATCTCTACTGCCAAAGAGGTAATCTCCCGAATAAAATTCTGCATGGAATTAATTTCCGTGGATAATAACTCCTTGTTGCCTGCCAAGTGTTCACGGATTTTCTCAAAGGTAACCACAAAGCCGTCATCCAGCTTTGCGATTTCCTCCAAGTAGATCTTCTTTTCATCTATTAAGACATCAAATTGCTCAAAATCCACTCTCTGTTCTTTCAAGAGCAGTGCCTGACGCTCGGTTAGTTCTTTAATATGTTCCAATGCAACCTTTTTCTTACTTAACGCATCCACCAAGATGCGAACATAATTATTCTTATCTTCCAAAGGTTTTCCCTACTTTCCTTTTGCCTGTTTTATTACCTCTACCCAAGTTTCACGCATGCCACGTATTTCTTCTTTTGCTCTTTCCAGATATTCCTTTTCTTTCTTCACATTCGCCATAGTCAGCAAATCCTGAATATAATTGTATACTCTCTCGAAGTCTTCTGCTACCGGATATCTCCTGTCAAGCGTAGCGATTAATTCGCCTATAATACGCTTGGCTTTTTGAATATTGATATTAGCCTCTTCATAATTCTTTGCATCGATGGCTGCCTGTGCAAGATTGCAGAATTTGATTGCACCGTCATAAAGCATTGTAATAATATTTTCTTTGGATGCTGTCTGCTGCTGTCCTCTTTTATATACATCCGCCGCATTTACTGCCATTACTTTTTCCTCCTAATATTCCGGCTGTATCATCAACCACCAAACAAAGATGTCAGGTAGCTGGACTGTTGCTGCATTTTCTGCATAGCTACTTCCATTGCACTAAACTGTTTGTAATATTTGTCTTCCAAAGCTGTCAGTTTCTTTTCATCAGATTTAATCTTTGTATTTAAACTGGTGAGCTGATTCTTCATATAGGTATCATTATAGAATGTCATTGCACTGCTCATGCTGGTTTTCTTCATCTTATCCTGCATTGCCGAATAGAATTTGCTCATCACACCGGTAAGCACTTCCATAACTGCATCCGGATCATTTTCCAACGCTTCTTTCAACTTGTTGGTACTGGATGCATAAGTACTGTCATCTTCATCTCCCATAATATGAAGTTTTCCTTTTTCCGTGTAATCCGAAGATGTGACAATTCCAAAACTGGATAAGGAATATTTCTTACCGTTATAGTCAATCATACTTGTAGTTATACTTCTCATTGTGGAAGTAATTCCTGACAAAGTATCGTCTCTTCGAAGCAGAGAATCCTTGATTTTCTTTTCCCACTTCTCAACTTCCTTTTCCGACATGGCATCTTTTTCATCATCCGTCAAAGGTTCATAACCCTTTGCCTTATCTGCATAGTAAAGTTCATTCATTTCATCCAAAAGCTCATTGTATTCTTTGATGAAATCCTTTACCATATTGTAAACGCCTTCGGTGTCATTGCTTATGGTAAAGTTGATTACCTCATCCGGTCCTGTTGTGCCGGTTAAGGTGAGAGAAACACCATTAATGGTAGTATCGTTTGTGGCAGAGGTGTATTCCACGTTATTTAATGTAAACTTAGCATCCTCACCATCAATTTTCGTTGCAAATTTTCCGTCATAATCGGCTGCTGCGATGGTCCCCGCTGCCAAAATACTCTTTGCAACCTTCGCACGATCAATCACAGATGCTTTTGCCTCTTCTAAAATGCCCTCATTTCCATCTGCACCATTCAGCTTATTGTCTGTAATATCTGTGATCTCTGCCTGCTTGTCATCAATTTCCTGCTGTTTTACATCAATTTCTGCCTGCTTATCTGCCTTTTGGGCATCTAATAATTCATTGGCTTTTGCAATACGCATCTCCTTGCGTTTTGCTTCTGTCTGCTGATCCGCTGGAAGTGCATCAAATTCATCGTTTATTTCAAACATAAGATCTGTATTGTTATCAATAAACTCCTGCAAAGTATCATCATCGGTATAATCAATGGCATTCAAAGCGTCCATTTCTTCCTGCAGGGAATCCTTTGCCGTATTTAAATTTTCTAATTCCTTTGCTTTCTTCTCTTTTTGTGCTGTATAATAATCTGTCAGTTCTGTAACTTTTGCATCATAACTTTTCTTAAGCTCATCATTTGCCATAATATTGGCAAAGATGGTGTCATCATCCGCACCGTCCGGTGCTGCATCAGCCCACATTTTATACTGTTTCTTTTCATTCTCACTCAGTTGTGCTGTGATCAGTCCTAATTTCTGTAACGCATTAATACCTGATGAATCCGATGCTGTCAAAGTAAAGTCATTTTTTGAACCGGAATTCTTTGAACTAATGTAGAAACGATTCTGATTGGAATCAAAATTTACGTTTACACCGGCTTCTTTCATCTGCTTTGTCAACTCTGCCACAGTCATATTCTCTGTAATGGTAATATCCTTTGTGGTGTCACCTGACTTTAAGGAGATCTGTGAACCTTCTGCAATACCCAATTCACTCATTTTCGTACTGGAGGTTACCGTACCGCCAGACTCTGTGGTAATTTCAGCCCCTGTCAAATAGCCGGATTTTGCTAATTTTTCAATCTGCAGTGTCTGTGAACCCAATGGTGCATTGGAACTCGCCGAAATCTTCACCTTGCTTTCGTTTGTGCTGCTGACCTTTTTTGTGCCATAGCTGGATTGAAGACGCATTTTGGAAATAGAATTCTGTGTAAACTTCACCAGCTTTGTGTTTAATTCCTTCCATATTTCCTGCTGCCACTCCAACTTTTGTTTCTTGTCTGTTGTCTTTTTATTCTTGGTCTGCTGAGCTTCTACCAGACTCTGTATAATAGATTCTGTATCCATACCGGATACCATACCAGTCATTCGAATTGCCATATTATCTCCTCCTATCTTCGCTCATCCACAATAATACCAGCCTGTTCCAACATTTTTTGTATCATGTCCAGCGTTTCCTCTGGCGGAATCTCCTTGATAACTTCATCTGTATTATCATCCACAATTTTAATCGTAATACGATTCAATTTGTCATGATATTTCATCCGTATGGATGTGTGTTTCTCTTTCAGGGATTCATTAATGGTATCCACTGCAGAACGAATCATCTTCAGATTACTTTCTTCTTTGTTTTCATTTTGCTTTTCACCAGGTTTCTGGACTTTCTCACTGGTATTCTTTTCAGTGACATTTGTTTCCTTAACAACCGTTTCCTTAACAATGTGTTTATTGTCTCTTTCAACTTTCCCCACACTATGTTCTACTGTGGGAGACATTGAATGGATTTCCATAATCTCACTCATGTTTACACCTCCATGTTTTCTCGGTTTCTGCCGTCTTCCATGACGAGAACCACCTTTTATTATTATAAGCTACCTGTTTCTTATGTTATCGGACAATTTCTCTCAAAAATTAATACTTAAATCAAAAAAAATTATAGACCTTTAATTTTTTCCAGCACAGAAGCATCAGAAGCTGCATTTTCATTTTCTTCCTTAATCTGGCTGAAGATTTCCTTTCGATAAATGGGCACTGACTTTGGTGCTTCAATTCCTATCTTGATCTGATCACCCTTTACCTCAAGGATTGTCACTTCGATATCATTATTAATCACAACAGATTCACCTGCTTTTCTGGATAATGCCAGCATACTTCACACCCTTTCTATGCTTCTTTTTCTGCGGCTTCTTTTTTCGCCTGCAAAATATCGTATATGGGGAAGCGAACCGGAAGATCACTTTCCACAATCAATTGAATTGCCTTATTGTTCCTTGTATTGATAATAACCGGTGCTTTTAGGTTGACAGACATATCTTTAATATCCGATGGTACCCTCAAAATTACGGCGACTGCCAAATCCTTGTTTCTATCGTATTCTCCCAACTGCTCCATAAGTTCATCGCTGACCACCGGATTATACTCGTCTACTACACAAATCGGATCCATAACCGGAAATGCCACAGCACCGTCATCTAAAGACTGAATCCACTGAATATTACTGTTCTTTTTCTCACTGTCATAAATCAAAGCAAATTTCTTCAGTTCAGGAAATCCAATGATACCCTTTTCAAAGGTAATTACTTTTTCTTTTTCAATTTCAATTTCCCCAAACAATTTTGTTTTTATTGACATTTATATACCTCCTAATGGGTTAAGGTTCAAAAGGGCGGTGGTATCCCCCGCCCTTTCATCATTATCGAATAAAATCTAATAACGTGTTCTGTGCAATTTTGCCGGTAGCTGTTAAAGCTGCCTGATATGCGGTATAGGCCGATTGATATTCAATCATAATCTCCTCTATATCTTTATCTTCATTCTTGGACTGCAGTTCCTCAAAATTCCCCTGCTGTTCTTCCATTCTTGTCTTAACCACAGCTAAACGGTTCTGACGGCTTCCCACATCCGTAATCTGTGTCTCTATCTTAGACAAATATTTCTGGAAATTCGTCACTCCATGACCATATGCTGCCCGTACTTTTTCATTGGCAATGTCGCTCTGCCGCTTTGCTGCCTCCAACATGCTGTTAAGCTCCGTCTTCTGACTATCATATTTGCTGTCCTCCAGCATACCTTTCAATTTGGACACTGTTTCTTCCGCTGCCAGGGAAGCCGAAATCATTTCTATCAGTTCTTCAATATCACGATTGGTATCATGGTCAAAGGCATCACTGGCTTCCGAATTTACTTTTAATTCCTGATTAAAGCTGATGGCATACTCAATGTCTGCACTCTGCTTCACATAGGTAACCGGATTGGCAGCATCTGTCAAATCCACACAATCAAAATACTGCTCCGGCACCAATTCATAGCGGTCAAATCCTGTCTTTTCATAAGTAAAGGTCATCGGATCTTTGCCATTGACCGCTTTTAAAGTCTGCAGTTCCTGAAAAGCCACATCATCTAAAATCAGCTCCCCGGTCTCTGCAATACACTTCACGTGAGCCCCGGAGCTGAAGTCGGTATACGCCTCATCCTCATTCACAGCCATGGTGGTCATTTCCACATCCATCTCATAGTTGGCTATAATCTCACCCACCTGACGTCCTGCCATAGTAGTCTCTATGGTAATACTGGTATTGGCATCCCCACCCATACCGGCACTTTGAGATGTATCTGCAATGGTGGTCTCAATATTTCCACTGGAATTCAGCTTAATACTGATTCCATTTTGAGCCTGCTGGGGAACAATACGTCCGGTCTTGTCAATTTTAAAGGTTGTGTCTGCCGTTCCGTCATTGACAGTCACTGTTCTGGTACCGTCATCATTGGTGACTGCCTGGATGGTATAATCTGCACCGCCACCGGTGATGGTTACCTTGCCGTCTGCATCTCTGGTGGAAGTAATACCATCCGCCGCCTTGCGGTATTCTAATTTTGCCGTGGTATTATTTTCATCATAATCCAATTCATTATAAGCAAGACGAATGCGGTTCACTTCCACATCTTCCGGCATATCCGCAGCATGCTGGATGGTGGGGTTCGACACCTCAAAATCTATCTTATTCTTAATATATGTGGCAGAAGTAATGTCAGACACAGATAAAGTTTCATTGATAAGATAGTGTGCATCATCTGTATCTCTGGGAAATACCACATCTTTATTTGTATAATATCCACTGAGCAATGTTCTTCCTGCATAGTCTGCATTGGCCTCTGCATAAATCTGCTTGGATAGATTTTGTAATTCTTTTAAGATAATTTGTCTGTCTTCTACTGTATTTTCTCCATTGGCTGCCTGCTCACATTTTTCATACATGGTCTGCATCACAGACTTAATACTGTCAAGTGCATCGTTGGTCAATTCTAACCATGAATCCGCATCCGGGATATTTCTTTCGTAATACTGATTGATTTCATTTAAATTGTTGCGCAGACGCAGGGCACGGATAGCCGTTATGGGATCTTCCGAAGGTCTGGAAATCTTTTTCTGTGTTGTCATCTGTGTATTTAGCGTACTTAATGAAGTTTTATTAAAATTAATATTTGACATGGCATTTTTCGTTACCATGCCATTAGTGATACGAATACCCATTTTTACCTCCCTTATACACCCGTCTCAAGAATAAGACGGTCGTAGATCTCTGTCATTACTGTCATCATCTTTGCTGATAGATTATATGCGTTCTGGAATTTCACCAGATTTAAAGCTTCCTCATCATTATCTACACCGGAAACCGACATTCTCTGCTGCTCAATGATCTTTCCAATATTATCGTAGTTAGCACTCATTGTGGAAGCTGTTTTGGTGGTTAAAGCAATGTCTGTAAGGATGCACTCCAGAAATTCCTCTGTGGTACCGCCATTGTAAAAATCTTTTTGTTTGCGCATTTCAAAAAGCTTATCTAACACATCCACCTGCTCTACACCTTCCACAATCTGACCTGTGGTTGCAAGGAGAGAAGAATCCTTTAAATATTCATCCCTTACTGAAAAATTCCCTGCGGTAAGACGATAATAACAGTCCGTTCCAGTGGCAACCTTTTCATCAAACTGCAATTCGGAACCATCCACAGGGTCAATACCTGTAAAGAAGTAGCCCACCAGATTGCCGTTTAAATCCTCATTGCCTTCATGGATATTATTGAAAGTCTCTGCGAATTTACGCACAAATTCATTGAGTTGGGACATATAATACGGAATACCCATATAGTCGATGCTGTCCCCCACTTCTGCTGCACTGCCCGCCATACCTGCCCTTACCGTACTGACTCCCTCTGTGAGATGAAAGGTATAACTGCCGTCTTCGTTGACTTGAAAATTGTCATAATGAAGATCACCGCTTTTAATGGTAATCATCCCTCTGTCCGCAATGTTAATTCCATACACATTCTGATAAATTTCCGGGAGACTGTCCTTTCCAATGGTAATTGTATTATTTGCCTCATCCACAGATTCTACAATGCCCTTAAAGTTTTCTTTATTGTTGCCATCCCGAATGTCAAACAATGCTTTTAAACGACCGCCTAAGCGCTCATTGTTGGAATTAAATTCCAAACCATTGCTCCATTCCAAATCATACAATCCCACCACATCCGTCTGGTTTACACTGTCCTCTGCAGCTCTTGGCTTTATCAGCAAAGTGTTATAATCATCTCCATAGACGAGAGTCTGCCCACCAATCTTTACATAATAATTATTCAAGCCGGTAACTCTGTCCGGATTGTTGCTGTCCTCGATGGGTAACTCTTCAATTTCCACCGGTACAATGGCAGAAAGCTCATCAATCAATAAAGCCCGTTTGTCTCTCAAATCATTTGCTTTGCTGCCAGTTCCTTCAATTACATTAATCTGTTTATTCAATGTGGCAAGACGCTCAGCAATGGAATTGATCTGGTTCACCGTAGACTGTAATTCTAAGTTACAGTCCTCCTGCAATTTCTTTAAATTGGTGTATGCAGTATTGAAATATTCCGCAAAGCATTGGGCTGTATGAATAAAGTTATTCCGGTAAGAGGTATTTGAAGGATTCTTAGCCACTTCCTCTAATGCATTAAACATACTGTCAAACTGATCCGTAAAGTCGTCCGCCACTGCAGGATTGTCTGTATCTGCGGTAGTATTTCCTTTAAAATAATTTTCAATCTGCAGCATGTAATATTCGTGTGTTTCCGCTTCCCCAAGCTTTGCACTGTTATTCCAATATTTGTAATCGTAGTAAATATCCCTCATCTGCTCAATGCCATTAACTACTACACCGCTTCCCAGCATACCTGAATTGGTAAAAGTACGAAGTGCATCCGCTGCTGTTTGTTCCACATACTGACGGCAATAGCCCTTTGTCTCCACATTGGAAATATTATGTCCTGTGGTATTTAATGCTGCATGATAAGCATTTAAGCCTGAATATGCAATGGTAAGTCCAAAAAATGTTGATGCCATATGTTACCTCCTTTGTTATACTCCCAACGTGTTTAATAAATGTTCCAGCATCTCATTAATCACATTTATGTATCTGGAAGATGCATTGTATGCATTCTGAAAACGAATCATATTCGTTAATTCCTCGTCTGAAGATACACCCATAATTTCCTGCCGGGCAGAATCCGTCTTATTTGCCATAGATTCCTGACCTTCCGCAATTCCCTTGTATATCTGTGTCATATTGGCAAGAGCATCCTGAAATCCGGTATAGTAATCGGAAAATTTCATCTTACTCTCTTCGGTGGGATTCAGGGTGGCAAATTCCTCACTCCACTTTTCCATCAGCAACTCTGCCCCATTGTAATCGGTAGCACCATTATCTTTGGTAAAATCTATCAGGCTGCTGTTGGCAAGCACTGCGGGATTGATCATCAGATTGCCTACGGTATACAGCTTCTTATAAGCATTGTTGCCTTCACGAACTGCCGTATACCGTCCTTTTTCATCCAGCAGATGATTTTCTTCTTCGATAGGAATATAATAACCATCCGCATCCAGCAGATAATCGCCATTGGCATCTTTTTGGAATCTTTCTGCCTCACCGATACGGATAAACAGTTCTGTCACCGGTCCGTCTTCAGACTGGTAGTTATCCATACACAGCACATCATTGATGGCCGTTACAATGCCGTGTACCATTTGGTCAAATTCTGCCTGTACCTTCATACAACTGGAATAGGCTGTTTCTTTGGTATAAATTAAAGCAGCCTTATCGCTTGACATGGTTCCGTCTTCCACTGCCTGATTTAAGTAGGCAATATCCGTGTAGTTGGCATAACGGTCACCTCTTGCCATGACCAGTGCTTTTAAAGCTCCCACATTCGTATCGTTTTGGGTAGAAATCTCCAAAGATAAATCAAATACCGGTGCATCTCCCTCATGCTTCCAGATGGGTGTATAAAAACCTGTTCGCAGGTCTGTGGTATATCCCATTTCATTGACCCTATCCCGGTTGATAAATTGAGAACCCTCAATTTTGACAGTCACATATCCCTCTGCATCTACACTATAAGAAATATTTGCCAGTTCTGCCAGCTCATCCAATGCCTGATTTCTGGCATCTCGGTAATCGTTGGCATCCTCGGCACCACCTAATTCTATACCGACTACTTTATCATTATAATATTTAATAATATGTCCCAATTCATTGATACGGTCAATCTTTCCTGTAACCTGCCGGTTTAAATTCTCCTGATATTCTTTTATGCTTGCATCAATGGCGGTGGAGCGTTGGAGAAATTCGCTGGCTTTTAAGATAAAATATTCCTTCTTCACCTTACTCTCCGGCTCCTTTGCCAACTCTGCCACAGACTCCCACAAGTCCTTAATAGTCTCTTGATAAGTACATCCGTCTAATTCCTGAAAATAGTTCTCTATTTCATAACATGCCTCGTAACTTGCCATATAAAATTGGGCACGTCCTACTTCTTTTCTGTATTCCTGATCCAGAAAATCATCCCGCACCTGACGTATATCACTCAGTTCTACACCCAAGCCCACCTGCATGGAACTTATGGATGCATAACCAATATTGGTGTACATTCTGTCTCCCTGTACTATCTGCTGTCTTACATAACCTTCTGTCTCCAAATTTGACAGATTATGTGCTGTGGTATTCAGTGCATCCTGTGCTGTCCTTAATCCTGATACACCCACATACATACTTCCAAATCCCGACATATCATTTCTCCTTTTCCTCTCATTTATTAAGTGTTACTTACTGCTTCGCATCAAAATGGGCGGCTCCAATAAAGAGTTCTCCTGTATTTGCTGCCGTTTTATCATAATTTGCTGTTTCCGGTGCCTGTTTCATACTTTTCACCAAAGTCATATCAAAGGCAACCATTTCTAAAAGCTGCTGCACCAATGCCTGATTCTGCTGATTCACTGTTTCCACGTTTTGCAGCGTTCGTTTCAGTTTATCTTGAAGAGCTATCAGTTCTTTCTGTTCCTCTGGTTGATTGCTGAGAATTTCTGCCAACTTCTTCAAGGTTAATTCTTTTGGCTTTTTATTCAGTACATTACCAATATCATTGACCAGCTGTGCTCTTTTTTTATCTATATTATTTATATTGTCTACCAGATCCTGCTCTTCATTGGTGACTTTTTGTAATTCGTCAATCTTTCCCTCTACCAGAATCGGTGTCTTTTTTTGGGACAGCTGTAAAAGCTTTTCATATTCCGCCAATTCTGTTTTCAGCGTCGAAATCAATTCCTGCATTAAGCTTGCCACTGCATTCCCATCCTTTCTATTTTTCTTTTCCGACCAACCTTATGAAAAGAAGTAACCATGAAGGTACCAAACCGCTATGAAAAGAAAAAGCTATTAATTACCTGTCGGTAATTAATAGCCAAGTACATCCTTATACTTCTCAAGCAGTTTCTCTGCCAAGCTGTCGCTATCTACCTCATAAGTTCCTGCCTCCATGCTGGACTTAATTGCTGCAATTTTCTCTTGTCTTACATCAGGAATATCCTGTAATGCCCTCTTGGCAATTTGGAAATCCTTTCCTTTCTCTGAAATGTGAACTTCATCTTTTGCTTTTGCCCTTTGGGTCTTGCCTACACTTTGTGTCTGATTCACCTTATACATCTGAGCTACCTGGTTTATTGCTTCTATTCTCATAATGCCACTCCTTTCGCCAGTAATTTATCTTGCAAATTATCTTCTTGTTATATTTATCGGCTATTCATAAGTTTTCATTATAGAATTTTTTCACTTTTTTTACTTTTGGCAAATCTCACTATAAATTTCCCTTGTTCCTATTCTTTTATGTACATATTAACAATATATTTAGATTTTGTTAAGTAAATATTACAGCAAGAAACATCACAGACTTCTTATCATCTCCGCTGCCACTTCCGGCTTATTCATAGTATAAATATGCACACCGGCTACCCCTTGCCTTTTGAGACCTTCTATTTGCTTTGTGGCATATTCTATACCTGCTTTACGCATGTCCGCAGAATTTGCTCCATATCTTGCAATCACATCTGCTAATTTCTTTGGCACAGAACAACCGGACAGAGAAACGGAGGTTCCCAACTGCTTTGCAGAGGTAACGGGCATAATTCCTGCATGAATGGGTACCGAAATTCCCTTTGCTGCCGCCTTATCCATAAAATCATAGAAAAGCTCATTGTCAAAAAACATTTGGCTGATAAAACTTTTTACACCTAAGTTCTGCTTTTCTTTCATATAATATAAGTCTTCTTCTATACTGTTGGACTCCACATGCTTTTCCGGATAACAGGATGCCATAATTGCAAGGCTGCTGTTTTCCTTTAAAAATGCAATCAAATCCATTGCATAAGCAAACTCCCTGCTGTTAAATTGCTGATCACTCATATCTTTGGGACGATCCCCCCGAAGTGCCAGCACATAGCTGATATTATGCTCCTTTAGCTCCTTACATCGTGCCAAAATCTCTTTTCTTGTACTTCCCACACAGGTAAGATGTGCCACCGCTGATGTACGGCATTCCTTTTGAATGTACGATGCGATATCCAATGTCTTTTTTGATTTGCTCCCTCCCGCCCCATAGGTAACACTGATATATTTGGGATTATATTCTGACAGTGTTCTGACAATCTCAAAGGCCTGTTCAAAATCCCCTTCTTTTTTGGGCGGAAATACTTCAAATGATATATGCATTCTCTTCATCCTCTCTTCTCTTATTGTTTCCATTTCCAAAACCAGTCTGTTTTCCGTTTTCTTTGCAAATGTCTTTTTGGAAATTAGTATCTTTATTAACACATCTTTCCCAGAGAAAAGCAGATATGCCAAAGATGACTATTTCGGCCAAACTTTGCAAACGAACCCCACTTCAAATTTTTCATCTCGAAGTCCGGCAAACACCTGTCCATTCATTTTTTCAACAAGAAGCTTCACAATAGACAGACCGAGACCAGAACTTCTATTTCTAGCTTTATCATGAGTATAAAAACGTTCAAAGACCCGCTCTATATCCAAATTTCCACTATCCTTCAAATGATTGCAAACACAAACACTTACTTTTGTAGGTGTCTGTTGTTTTACAATCACTTCTACCTCTCCAACGGCATAAGCCAGACAATTTTTCAAAATATTACCCATTACCCGGCGAAGCAGTTCCTCTTCTCCCAGTACTTTACTGATTTTTTCACTCTGCAGACTCATGGTAAGTTCCTGTTTTTCAAAAAGCGGAACAAAATCTGCCATAACGTTTTCTATAATATTACTCAAATTTACACATTCTAATGACACCTGATTTTCTTCATTTGACCAATAAGAATAGGTAAAAAACTCCAAAAGCAATTTCTCTAATTCCTCTGTATGTTCCATACATACTGAAAGATATTCTTTTTCTTCTTTACCCAGCCTGCATTTTTCTAGCATTTGAAGAAATCCCTTTGTAACGGTTAATGGTGTCCGCAAATCATGGGAAATGTCGGAAATCAGTTTTTTTAACTCCTGCTCTCTGGCTTTTGCAGTGATACGCATTGCCTCTTCCTGTGCCAGCACTTTATTCATTTCTACCACCATTTTCCGTAGTTCCCCATGAGACATTTCTATCAGGAGTGCATTGCCGGCCTGCTCCATACTCCGTTTGCGTAATTGTTCTTTTATATTACGAAGTTGATTTTTCATCTGAATTAAATAGAGCATAAGAATCACACATAGGATTCCTAATAGAATTATTACAGCTAACATACATACACTCCCAACATAAAAACAAACGGTAACTCTGCTGCAAATACACCGTTCTCACCGAACAGTTACCACAGGTTTACTTTAGCTCTGTCCTCTGAAATCTCCATATACCAAAACCTAATATGAACCAGATCCACAGAAGACTAAACAGGCAAGTAGTTCCAATCTCTCCCCATGTGAGATCATATTTGAGTACCCTGTATGCTAAGCGAAACGGTGTATATTCAAAATATTTCGATACATTCTCCGGCAAAAGTGCTGCAAGCAGATTGCCACCTGCCAAAATCAATGCAAAACATACCCCCATAACCACACCGGTTTTCCGAATCATAAAACCAATCATTCCACAAATCGCAGACAAACTCATATCGGCAAACACACAGGCTATGACCATACCCACCAGATACTCTGGCTTACTCAAATTTCCTATCAGTTCAGATGTTCCCAAACCATACCGCAAACCAATCACTACTGCTCCAGAAAACCAATAGGCAAGAGACAACACTGTAACTACAAGAAGATACATAACCATTTTCGCCAGATAAACATATGTTCGTTTCTTTCCGCTGCAAATTTCACTCTGTATGGTTCTGTTTTCAAATGCACCACCTATCATCAATCCCGCAAATACACTGGCATATAACAAACACATTGCCGTATCCTGCATCATACTACACAAACATCCTCCAACCGTTGCATACTCTAACTGGTTATTAGCTATATAATATTCTTGGGACATTCTCTCAAAGCAAACACCCACTATAATTGTGCAAACAAGTACCAGACGCACTGCAAAAGATTTTCTTGCCTGATACCACTCACCTCTCATTAAACTAAGCATTTGTATTTCCTCCTATCACATGCATATAATATTCTTCTAATGTTGCTTGCTGTATGGAAAATTCCGTCAATACCACACCATTTTGATACAGAATCTGACCAATTTTTTCCCTTTCTGTAAACAGGTCATAAAGCCTCACGGAATAATCTGGCATAACCTTAAAATTCTCTGTATGCAGATATTTCTTTAAAACCATCACCATATGTTCTGTATCTGTACTTTCCAAAGAAATATAAGATTTACAATGTTCTTCCAGCTCTTCATGGGAAATCACTTCCCTTATCTCTCCCTCATGGATAATAATATAATCCGTAGCTGTCTGATATAACTCTGGCAAATTATGGCTGGATATCAGAATAGTCTTATCTTCCTGCTCATTCAGCCGCTTCAGTAGACTGCGGATTTCCACCATGCCTGTGGGATCTAAACCATTTACCGGCTCATCTAACATCAAAAATTCCGGATTGCCCAGCAGAACCATTGCAATCCCCAATCGCTGTTTCATTCCAAGCGAAAAATTCTTTACTTTCTTTTTTCCGGTATCCCCAAGTCCTACCAGATTCAACAATTTTTCTTCCATTTCATAATTCGGATAGCCCCTCATAAGGCATTGCCAATGCATATTTTCTTTTGCATTCATACCTTCAATCAATGCCGGGGATTCAATCAACATCCCTATTCTGTTTTTCTCTCCTGTCCGTTCTCTGCCCGTTTTCTTTCCAAATAAAGAAAGGCTTCCTTCTTCCGGAAAACCAAGTCCCGCAATCATTCGCATAAGTGTAGTCTTTCCTGCACCATTTTTTCCAATTAAGCCATAGATTTTTCCTTTTTTTAGCTTAATATTCACGTTTTTTAACGCTGTTTGGGATTTGTAGCTTTTCGTGAGACCTTCTGCCTCTATAATAACATCACTCATCAACCCATTCCTCCTGTTTCCTATTTGTAACTGTTCTGTACAGAACAGTTACCATTTTTTTACATTTCATTTGCATCCTAAGTATGATATCTACATTTTCAATAATATAGGTAAAAAGTTTAACAGAAGTTAAGATTATGAGAAAAAAGTTAAGAAAAGGTAAAGTTTTTATTGCATTAAGCGATATCCTAATCCCCAAACCGTCTCAATGTACTCTGTATCCGCTGATACACTGCGAAGCTTGTTCCGAAGATTACTGATGTGAGTCTTGATAACATTTTCTTCTCCCAAATATTCCTCATTCCATAGAGTTTCATAGAGATTTGCCTTGGAAAATACTTTATTAGGATATTGCAAAAACAATTCCAGTATCTGATATTCCGTTGCTGTCAGAGCAATCTCCTTTCCGTTTACCATTACTGTTTTTGCCTCCAAATCCAAGATCATATCTTTATATATAAGCTGCTTATTGTGTCCAATTCCGCCATACCGACGAAGACAGGAAATCACCCTTGCTGTCACCTCACCAAGATCGAAGGGCTTTGTAATATAGTCATCTGCCCCAAGAGTCAGCAAATCTATCTTCGTCCGAACCATTTCCTTTGCCGAGATAACAATGACAGGAATATCGTTTTCTCTTCGAATTTCCCGCAATACCTCATCTCCGCTTTTATAGGGGAGCATTAAATCAAGCAATACTAAATCCACTTTCTTCTGACGAAAAAACTCTAATCCTTCTAATCCTGTGTATGCGGACAAGGTTTCAAAATCTGCCTCCGAAAGAGTTTTTGCAAGCAATTCATTTACATTTTTCTCATCCTCTATAATTAAAATAGTTTTCATTTGAAACACTCCTATATAAAGATAATTTGTAACTATTCAGTACCTTCATAGTTACAAGCAAAGAACCATGCAAAATTG
>CAMWHJ010000046.1 GCA_947174015.1 uncultured Lachnospiraceae bacterium
CACTTTTTCTTACGGTCTGTGCAGTAAATGCACAGACCTACTGAACAGTTACATTATTCTTTACAATTACTCTGTCTTATTGAATAAAATCTGCCCTGCCAAAAAGAAAAAAGGACGGCAAATCCAATCATTCGACACACCGTCCATAGTATAGCATTAATAAAATTTTATTTCAAGGTTTCTTATCTCTGTATTTTTTGATTATTTTTATTGATTTCCTTTGCCATAATATCGTATACCAGCACTGCATGATTTTCACATAAATACTCCTGATGCTCCACAGTTCTATATCCGTTTTTTTCATAAAATCTGCACGCTGGCAGAGAAGCATCAAGAGTTACTGTGTTATAGTTTCTGGAAATATCTTTTTCCAATTCTTTTACTATGTATGTGCCATATCCCTTACTCTGAAATTCCGGCAGCACATATATTCTGGTGATATGATTTTCTTTATAACTTCCTGTGCCCACCATGACTCCATTGTCTTCTAACACATATACAAGATTTTCCTGTATATCTCTGACAACATGTTCCATGCAATGAAGCTGTCCAAAGAAATCTACCACTTCTTTTGGATAATATCTTGGGTAAACAATAGCTTTTGTGGTTTGCACAATATTCGTTACAAACACGGCATCCTCCCTGGTGGCTTTTCTGTAATTCATAGTGATAAACACCTCAACTTTCCGATACTTATTTTAATCTGTTTTGGGAATATTCATCCGTTTCACTCAAAATGTATGTATAAGTAGATAGAATACAAATATTCTGTCTCTTCGCCATTTACCACACTGAGAAAAGTACTTGCAGATGAAAAAGAGTCCAGCGTGTAGGAAGCACCTTTCTGGTTATCCCATTGATATATCGTTCCATCTTTTTTGGGAGGGCCATATTTTGTTGTGAATATCCCTTCCAACTCACTGCGAACTTCATAGTCTGCCTCATCACAACTCCATTTTGCATATTCCACTTGATTCTTACGATCATAATAAATGGTTATTTCCCCATTCATATTTGATATGGCTATATTTTGATATGTTTCTGAAACTTCTTCCCGATTCTCTGTCATCTCATAGTCGGCAAAGGATATATGCACTTCATTTCTTGTACTCCCTTTTTCTATTTTTTCAAAGGGAAGTACCGTTTCCATCCATTCTTTCTTCATCTGGCTCTGTTGTTTTTCCTTTATGATATTTCCACCAATAAAAACAACGATACTTATCATAGTAAATACAACAACCCCTGCTAAAATCCGCAAAATAGTGTTATTTTCTTTTTTATCGAACAAATCACCGCCATTTTCTGCCTTTTTAACATAATGCAGCTGTTGTAATATATCTACTACCTGCTCTGCTTCAATAGCAGTGCTGCCATATTCTGGATAGAATTTTTGTAATACTCCTAAGATTTCAGAATCGTCTGTGATGTTTATTTTTAATAAGGTGTACTTTTCACCAACCTTAAGCCTTTTTGAAATATATTTATTGGTAAAACATCCCATCGCCCTTTTGCCAGCTGAATGATATGTAAGAAAATACAACATATTTTGACCACTTCCTATATACCGGATATCTTCCACAACAGCATTACACAGAAAAAATCTGCCCTCTTTACATTGGTGGTAAGTTTTTATATGTGTTACTAATTTTCTTATACTGGAAATGAACCATGCCATGAAAGAAGCAATAAAAAGAGCACTGATTGCCAAAAAAATACCGCTTTCTATATTGTCCTCATATATGATGTGCTGTCCATTAATAATAAGCTGTATAAACGAAAAAATTGGGAGCAGTGTATAATAAAGTGTAACTCCAAACATGCTTCCTGCACAAAAAATGGAAAGAAAATCATAATCAAAGGCCAAATAACGTCTAATCTCTTTTAAGAGTTGCTTGTCAACTTGCATGGATTTCTTCCAATGACTTTGTTCTATATCCATCTTATCTCCTTTTTCTGACTCATCCCAATCTCCTATTCGCAATAAAACATTATATGTAATCACAGACATAACTTTTCAGTAATTCCTGTAATTCTTCATCCATAAACTCATAGTCATCACTGATGTTAAGACAAATCACTTTTTTATCAGCAATTATATCTGAATATTTCGCCCTGATTCTGTACAAATTCTTTTTTTCCATACAAAAAATCACATCAGCCCACCCAAGAAGTCCTGCGGTAACCTTAATCCGGGCATTGGTTTCCGTTCCGGCGGAACGCACTTCATGTCCCTGATATCCATCCAGTATCTTTTCAGCCGTCAAACTGCGCCGTTTGTTTTGACTGCATAAAAACAGCAGCTTCATATTTCATCCCCCAATCTAATGCCTGCAATATCATAAAGCTTCCCTTGCACTATGATAATTTTATGAGGCTGCAAACATTTCACAGCCTCACAAAATGATCTATCAATATATTTATCTATGGGAACTTTTGTTCTATTTCAAACGTTCTGCCTTTGCCAGTGCATCATCAATATGTGCACAGAAATTATCCTCTCCCACCATCTTTACAAATCCTGCATGTTCCATAACATTGTAAGGCTGTTCCTCCACATGGGAAAGCAGCAGGGTAATATTATTCTTCTTGCATTTTGCATAAAATTTCTCAAGAGAGTTTAAAGCAGTGACATCCATGGCAGGCACACTCCTCATACGAAGAATCACCACATTTTTGCCCGGCTCCAATCCAATCTGCAAAAATTTGTCGGCAGCAGCAAAAAACATGGGACCTGATATTTCATATACAAGGGTATTTTCTGGAACGTTTCTTAAATTAATGCTGTCCGGATCACATTCTTCATCATAGGCATCATTTGCCCCGATATACTTCCAGCCATGCACATCTGCCACATCGCTCATGCGCTTCATAAAGAGAATAGCTGCTAAAACCACACCAATTTCAATGGCAACAACTAAATCAAATACCACTGTCAACACAAAGGTAGTTACCAGTACAATAATATCACTTTTTGGTGCTGTCTTCAGCAAATCCCGGAAACTTCTCCACTCACTCATATTATAGGCAACCATAAAGAGAATGGCTGCAATGGCAGGCATAGGAATCAGAGCTGCATAGGGCATCAAAACCACCAATACCAAAATAAGGGTTATTGAATGCACCATACCTGCGATAGGTGTACGTCCGCCATTCTTAACATTGGCTGCGGTTCTCGCAATGGCCCCGGTAGCCGGAATACCGCCAAACAAAGCAGATGCCACATTTCCGGCACCCTGAGCCACCAATTCCATATTGGAACGGTGTCTGGATCCAATCATACCATCAGAAACCACGCAGGACAGCAAAGATTCGATACCAGCCAAAATAGCAATGGTAAAAGCATCTGACATGACACTCTGAATCATGGCAAAATTAGTCTTAGGTATATGAGGCATGGGAAGCTGATTGGAAATCTCATATAAACTTCCAATGGTATTTACGGGAAGTTCTCCCACTGTCACCATGACCACAGATACTACAACAACAATCAGCGATGGAGGTATGGTGGTCAAAATCTTACTGATTTTAGATACCGGGATTTTGCTGGTAAGCATAGGCCACAGAATCAAAATAGCCAATGACACACCTCCCACCAGCAGTGCGTATCCATTGATGGTAGGCAAAGCCTTTATGGCTGCCCTGGCTTTGGCTAAGGTTTCTATGGGCGAACCCTCAATCGTCAATCCAAGAAAATCCTTCACCTGACCAATGGCAATGGTAATGGCAATGCCAGAGGTAAATCCGGTGGTAATGGTATAAGGTATGTACTTAATAAGACTTCCAAAATGGCAGATACCCATAATAATCAGCATAATACCTGCTAAAATCGTTGCCACAATCAAGCCATCCATACCGTTTCTTGCCACGATTCCGGCTACAATGGATGCAAAGGCGGCTGTTGGACCTGATATCTGCACACGGCTGCCGCCTAAGAAAGAAATTACAAAGCCGGCTACAATGGCGGTGTAAATACCCCGCTCCGGATTTACGCCAGATGCCAATGCCAAAGCGATGGATAAAGGCAGGGCAATAATGGCAACAATAATTCCCGCAATCACGTCTTTCCCAAATTGCTCTTTTGTGTATGTTTTCATGACAGAAAACAGTTTTGGTTTTAATTTTTCCATAATAACGTAAGACCTCCTGATGTATGTGAATTAATTTGGATTACATTTCATCAATTTTCTATCATAGTCCTAAATTCGACATTTTTCAAGGAGGTCTTTATTGTTTTTTCATTTTTATAAATTTTTTATAAATTTTTCTTCTATTTTGTAAATTATTTGTAAAAAAGCACGTTATTGTTCTCTACAAAACTGTGGATGCCTCATCAATCCGCTATTCTCCAAAGGCATTGTTGATGGCAGTTACAAGAGCATCAATGGAAGCTCGGATAATATCTGCATCTATACTGCTGCCCCAGGCAATTTTATCTCCATCATAGGTAATTCCCACATAAGCAATGGCTTTGGAGTTAGATCCCTGCTCTAAGGCATGTTCCTGATAGGTGGAAATCTTATATTTGTATCCGTACTGCTGTTTTAAGGCATTGCTGACAGCATCTAATCTGCCATTTCCCCTGGCAACCGTGTCTGTCTTTTCGCCTTTGCAGACACTGGTAACAGTGGTACTGATTCCCTCTGTTTCCTGTTTAAAATGACATTCTACAATGTCCATGGGTGTTTTCACATCCACAAACTCTTTTAAGAAAATATCGTATATTTCCTTTGAAGACAATTCCTTATGACTGTGATCGGATACACTTTTTGCTGCATAGCCCATGGTTTCTCGCAATTTCGCCGGTAAATGTAAACCATATTTCTGCTCTAAAATATAGCCCACACCACCCTTTCCCGACTGGCTGTTGATACGAATCACATCTGCATCATAGCTTCTGCCCACATCCTGTGGGTCAATTGGCAAGTAAGGTACTGTCCAGTGTTCCGGATCAAAATCATTTTTCCACTGCATACCTTTGGCAATGGCATCCTGATGGCTGCCGGAAAAGGCAGCAAATACCAAAGCTCCGCTGTATGGATTTCTTGGATTCACCTGCATCTGGGTTACTCTCTCATATAATTCACAGATTTTCGGCATATCGGAGAAATCCAGTTGCGGATCAATTCCATAAGAATACATGTTTAATGCTAAAGCAATGATATCCACATTACCGGTACGTTCCCCATTTCCAAATAAGGTTCCTTCAATTCTGTCTGCTCCGGCTAAGACACCTAATTCTGCATCTGCTACACCGCAGGCTCTGTCATTGTGAGGATGCAAAGAAAGTACCACATTCTCTCGATAGTTCATATTCTTTGACATATATTCAATTTGGCTTGCATAGATGTGGGGCATTGCCGTTTCCACAGTTGCCGGTAAGTTGATAATCACCTTTTTGTCGGGTGTGGGCTGCCATACATCTAAGACTGCATTACATACCTCCAAGGCATATTCCACCTCTGTGCCATGGAAGCTTTCCGGGCTGTATTCAAATAAGAAGTTGCCCTCTGTCTCTTGAGCCAGTTCTTTTAACATAATTGCTCCATCCACCGCAATTTTTAAGATCTCTTCCTTTGACTTTTTGAACACCTGTTCTCTTTGGGCAACGGAGGTGGAATTGTACAAATGTACCACAGCCTTTTTACAGCCTTTTAATGCCTCAAAGGTTTTTTTGATGATATGCTCTCTTGCCTGTGTCAACACCTGAATGGTTACATCATCTGGAATTAAATTCTGTTCGATTAAAGCTCTGGCAAATTCATACTCTGTCTCAGAGGCTGCCGGGAATCCAATCTCGATTTCCTTAAATCCGATCTCCACCAACAATTTAAAAAATTCTATTTTGTCCTCTAAGCTCATGGGTACAATCAATGCCTGATTGCCGTCCCGTAAATCTACACTGCACCAGACAGGTGCCTTTTCAATATAGTCTTTTTTGGTCCAGTCAAAGGACGGTTCCGGCGGTAAAAAATATCCTCTGGTATACTTTTCAAAATTCTTCATACTACTCTTCCTTTCTATCCTCGATCCTTTCTGTTTCTCTGGGGAGCTGCCGGATTGTATCATCTGCAAATGCATCGTTTTGCTTGTATTATAACTGCAAAGCTGCACAGCAGCTGCTTTACATTTACAGATAAAAAAGCCCTCGTCTCCAATTCACTCAGAGACGAAGGCTGACTTCGCGGTACCACTCCAATTTGTGATATAATCACACACTCAGTAGATACGTCACAAACAACATTGCTTGCTTCATATCTTTCCCCTGTAACGGTGGGCATCCGGCTGTACCTACTCTGCATAACATTTCAGGCAGCGGCTCCAAGGCGAGTTCAAATACAATTCTCTACTGTTTCACATCAACCAACAGCTTTCTGAAATCAAATTATATTTTACTATTCCTTTTCTTAGCTTTTCTCTTGTATAGATTAACATTTCTTTTTATGAAAGTCAATAGGCGAAAAAATTATTTTTTAACCGCAAATAAAATTCTGTTTTCAAGTATCCAAATCCCTGCCCTTTATTCGTTCACTTCCAAGCTTCATATTCATGGCTTTTGTATAGGCTGAAAAAGCGGCTGGAATGGGATATTCCTGTTCCGTTTTCTCCAGTTCCACAAACATGAAATCGCTGTTCTCCTCTGCCAGTTCATCTATCCATACCATATATCCCTGCATATGCCATTCTATATGGGAAAATATATGCTTTGCCTGCTCTAAGGGCAAAATTTTCAGTGGCTTTAAGTTCTTTTCCTTCAGCCATTTCATAGCCTCTGCTTCATTCTGATACCCCGGCTCATTGGGAAATTCATACAAGCCTGCCAGCAAACCTTTATTTGGACGTTTACTTAAGACAACCGTGTTATCCTTTCGTATCACATAAACCGTTTTCTGTTGGATTTTGCGCTTTTTCGACTTAGTCTTGACCGGAAGCTGCTGCCAAAGATTTTTTCGTTTTGTCTCACAGAACTCCTGCCATGGACATTGCTGGCATAAAGGTTCTCCATTGGGAATACAGACTTTTGCTCCCAATTCCATCAATGCCTGATTAAAAGCACTGGCTTCTTTTTCCGGCATAATCTGTACAAGTTCAGCTTCCACCAGCCGTTTAAAGGAATCTTTCATAATATCAGAATTATCTCCGCTGACTCTGGTGATTACCCGAAGCACGTTGCCGTCCACTGCCGGAACTGGATGCCCATAGGCAATGGAAGAAATGGCACCCGCCGTATAGTGTCCGATTCCCTTTAATTTCATTAATTCCTCATAATCTTCTGGAATTCGCCCCTGATAATCTTCCATTATGGTTTTTGCCGCAATCTGCAGGTTGCGTACTCGGTTATAGTAGCCTAACCCCTCCCAGAGCTTTAAAAGTCGTTCCGGCTCACATTCCGCCAGACTTTTCACATCCGGCAGATTTTCAACAAAGCGTTCAAAATAAGGCTTTACCGCTTCTACTCTGGTTTGCTGGAGCATAATCTCCGAGATCCACACATAATAAGGCTTTGGTGTCTCTCTCCAAGGCAGCACTCTTGCATTTTCCTGAAACCATGCAAGCAGGGGAGACACAATTCTATTTAACTGAAAATCCTGCAGCATATTTGACGTTTCCTTTCTTGTCCGTTCTTCCAATTTATAAATTTAAAGAATTTAAATCCCGCTCCAGATAAAAATCTATCTTTTTTTTCAACTCAGCATACTCTGGTTCCTCAAGCAGTGCCTTGTTTTCAGAGAACATTCCTGCTGCCTCTGCTGCCCCCTGAAGAATCGCCGCATCCGTAAAGATATCTCCGATTTTAAATTCCAACAGCCCACTCTGTCGAAACCCAAACAAATCTCCTGGTCCACGAAGCTTCAAATCCTCTGAGGAAATAAAAAAGCCGTCATTGGACTGATTTAGAATCTCCAATCGCTTCTTTGTGTCCTTCTTGTCACTGCCGCTGACAAAGATACAGTAAGACTGGGCAGCTCCTCTGCCTACACGTCCCCTAAGCTGATGCAGCTGTGCCAAACCAAATAATTCCGCATTTTCCACCATCATAACCGTAGCATTGGGCACATTTACCCCCACTTCCACTACGGTAGTTGACACTAACACCTGAATGTCGTTGGCAGCAAACCGTTCCATAATATCATTTTTTGCCCCTGCCTTCATTTTTCCATGAAGACATTCTGTCTGAATCTCCGGGGGCAGCTTTTCTTTCAGCATCCGCTCGTAGTCTATGACATTTTCTGCCTCCATATTTTCGCTTTCTTCCACCATAGGGCAAATAATATATGCCTGATGTCCTGCCTGAACCTCTTTGGTAATAAAGCTGTATGCTTTATCCCGATAGGAAGTATCCACCACACAGTTTTTAATGGGGATACGATTGGAGGGCAGTTCATCAATCACAGAAATATCCAAATCCCCATAGATAATGATCGCCAGCGTTCTGGGAATAGGTGTTGCCGACATAACCAGTACATGAGGACAAGTGCCCTTTTCCATCAGCATTTCCCGTTGGCGTACTCCAAAACGGTGCTGTTCATCTGTAACTACCAGTGCCAGATTATCATAAGCAACACTTTCCTGAAACAGCGTATGGGTTCCAATGATAATATCTGCCATCCCCATTTCAATCCGTTCTTTTGCCTGACGTTTTTGCTTGGCAGTCATAGATCCTGTCAGCAAAATGGGATGAATCTTCAGCCCATACTTTTCCTGTAATTCTACAAAATATTCATAATGCTGTTTTGCCAATACCTCCGTAGGTGCCATCATAGCACCCTGATAACCGTTTTCTGCTGCATATACCAGTGCCAGTGCCGCCACAATGGTTTTACCGGAACCCACGTCTCCCTGAATCAAGCGGCTCATCACATAGTCAGAATTCATATTTTCTTTCACATCCTGCCATGCCTTCTGCTGGGCATTGGTCAAAGAAAAGGGCAGTTGCCTTTGCAGGCTCTGCACATTATCTTCCTTGGTAAACCGGAACACATTTTCCGTCTTTTCCGTACTTTCTTTCAGAAAACGTAAAGCTAAGATAAATAAGAAAAATTCGTCAAATACCAGCCGTTTTCTGGCAAATATCAAATCCTCTCTCTTTTCAGGAAAATGAATGGTGGAAATGGCATAATTGTATTCTGCCAGCTTCATTTTCTGCCTCAGCGGCAAGGGCAAAAATTCCCGCTCTAAAACCTTAGAATCCACCACCTGTCTCATAATCTTTATGATCAGGTTATTGGTGAGTCCCTTGGTCAGCGGATATTTTGGCAACAGATGCCCCTGCTTTTTCTCATACTCTTTTTCCGTGAAAAGCTCCGGCTGTTCCATGGTAAGTCTGCCGTTTTTTGTCATGGGAGTTCCGCGAACAATAATCGTTTCCCCCACCTTTAATTTGTTCCGCAGAAATACCATGTTAAACCAAGTCAGTATAATGGAGTTTTCACTGTCACCTGCCACTGCACTTAGAATCTGCAGATTGCGGACACGCTTTACGCCTTCTACCCTTTTTATGGTTACCTGGAGAGTCTGAACACAATCCTTTTTGGCATAACGGATATCCACCGGCATTTCATATTCCTCATAATCTCTGGGATAGTGATGTACCAAATCATCAATGGTGTAAATATTCAATTTGTGAAATAGTGCGGCACTTTTCTCCCCCACACCCTTTAAACAAGTAATATTATCTGATAACTTCATATGCTCCCCGCCAACAAAAACCAATGGTTTTTACTCAACAGAAATCAAAAAGTAATAAATTGGCTGACCTCCCATTTGAACCTCAATTTCTAATTCAGGATAAGTTTCTTCCACAAAGGTTGCAATCTCCTCTGCCTGTTCACCATTTACCTCTTCTCCGTAGTAAATACTTACCAGTTCAGAATTCTCATCCACCAGCTTAGTAATCATATCCTTGGTGGTTGCCATCAAATCCTGACCCACAGAGAGAATGGAGCTGTCACCGATACCCATAATATCCCCCTGTTTAATGTCATGACCATCAATACTGGTTTCCCGCACTGCATAAGTTACCTGACCAGTCTTAACTCTCTTGATTTCCTCCATCATAGTTTCTAAATTTTCTTCCACCGTTTTCTCTTCCACAAAATTAATCACCGCTGTAATTCCCTGAGGCACTGTTTTGGTGGGAACTACAACCACTTCCTTATCCTCCACTAAATACTTTGCCTGCTCTGCGGCTAAAATAATGTTTTTGTTATTTGGCAGAATGTACACATGATCTGCATTGACTTTTTCAATGGCGGTCAGCATATCCTCTGTGCTTGGATTCATGGTCTGCCCACCTTCGATAATGTAATCAACGCCAAGCTGGGTAAAAATCTCCTTGATGCCTTCCCCGATGGACACTGCAATAAAACCGTTGTCTTTCTTCGGCTGCTGCTCCATTTCCTTCTCTTTGGCTTCCTCAGCCGCCTGTTTTGCAGCCACCTTTTCTGCATCCTTGATGAGCTTTTCCTGATGCTCTAAACGCATGTTGTCAATTTTCATATTGCTGAGAGAACCATAAGTCAATGCTTTCTGAATGGCTAAGCCCGGATCATTGGTGTGTACATGAATTTTTACAATATCGTCATCGGATACGCATACAATGGAATCACCAATGGAGGAAAGATAAGATTTCAGCTTTTTCTCCTCTTCCATATTGTATTTCTTTTCCAGCATAATGATAAATTCTGTACAGTAGCCAAACTTAATATCCGCAGCCTCTGCTGCGTTGGCTTTTAAGGTCTTTACAGCCGGAGCTCCCTCAATGGTTAAATCCAGTTCTTTTCCCATAAAGGCATCAAAAGCACCTTTCATTACCTGCATTAAGCCCTGTCCGCCGGAATCCACAACACCTGCCTCTTTTAAAACAGGCAGCATTTCCGGTGTCTGGCTCAGGACATAATCTGCATGTTCAATTACTCCAGCCATAAATTCTTCCAAATCATCCGTGCGCTCTGACAGCTCTAATGCCTTATCTGCTGCTCCCTTAGCCACTGTCAGGATGGTTCCCTCCTTTGGCTTCATAACAGCCTTATAAGCTGTTTCCACCGCTTTTTCCATGGCTTTTGCAAGAATGTCCACATCAATCACTTCATAATTCTGCAAGCCCTTGGTCAATCCACGCAAAAGCTGCGATAAAATAACACCAGAATTACCTCTCGCTCCCCGCAAGGAACCAGAAGAAATGGCCTTTGCCAACTGGGCAACAGTGGGCTCTGTCAGTGCTGATACCTCTTTGGCCGCAGACATGATAGTCATGGTCATATTAGTACCTGTATCACCATCTGGTACAGGGAAAACATTTAACTCATTAATCCATTCTTTTTTTGTCTCTAAATTTTTTGCACCTGCCAAAAACATCTTGGAGAGCATCTTTGCATCAATCTGTTTCATTGTCACGAATTTTTCCTCCTTAATCTATCACTCGTACACCTTCAACAAAGATATTAATGTTTTTAATCTCCATGCCGGTAAATTCTTCTACTTTGTATTTTACATTGTCCATCAAATTATCTGCCACTGCTGAAATGCTCACACCATATGCCACAATTACATGAAAATCAATTGTGATCTTATTATCGTTCACTTCCACATTAATACCATGTGTCAAGGATTCCTTCTTTAACAGCTTCACTAAGCCGTCTTTTACATTCAGTGCTGCCATACCTACAATACCGAAGCACTCCACTGCCACAGAACCGCCATATTTTGCGATTACATCACTATCCACCTGAATCTCACCTAAGCTTGTATTCATATGTCCCTTCATCCCAATACCTCCTGCATTTTATATTCCATAGGGCAATGCCCTGATTTTACACTAGCATACGGACCTATTTCATATTTATCATAAGCAAAACAACTACTGTTTTACCAAAAATAAACAGGTCAGCACACGAAATAGAAATGTTACTCTAGCATATACAGTATACCCTTTTTTCACAAAAAAGGAAATACAAATTTTGGTTTTTTTCATAATTTTAAACATTTTTTATATTTTTCCTTGCATTTTAATTCATTTTCTGTTAGAATATGCATGTTGTGAGCTTATCTCAGCTAAGAAAAGCTGAAAAAAGCAATATATTCAAGGAGGTGCAAAGTCATGGCTAAATGTGCAGTATGTCAGAAAGGTGCTCATTTTGGAAACAATGTGAGTCATTCTCATAGAAGATCAAATAGAATTTGGAACTCTAACATAAAATCCGTAAGAGTAAAAGTAAACGGTGCCGCAAAGAAAATGTATGTGTGTACTTCTTGCTTGCGTTCCGGAAAAGTCGAAAGAGCTTAATCAGAGAATTGAAGAATAAAAGCCTGTATGCTTGTCATACAGGTTTTTATTCTTTTTAGCAGCAGAACAGATTAAATCCCACAATCAGCAGTCCTACCACCACCACAAAAAAACATACACAGCTTTCAATAAACAGAGAGAAAATCATTCCCATTGCTATAAAAAAGCAGCTTAAGCCCAATACCCGTTTCATCTTATCACCAAAAAAGCTTCTTAATGCAATATATGCATCAGAAGCCTTTTGTTTTTCCCTTTATTTTACTTTTCTTTGCAACAGTATCGCATCTTTACAGCTATTTTTCCTCTTTTAAATTCTGAATGGTTTCTTCCACCGCAGGATCTTCTTCTTTTGTTTTTTCATTTCCGGTGATTTTGTTGAGCACATCCGGTACCAAATCAAGAATTTTTGTTACTGCATCCTGATTTTTAATATTTACAAGCTTTGTTTGTCCATTCTGGATGACCAAAACTGCACTGGGAGACATTTTTCCGCCCAGGCCACCTGTTCCGCGATTTTTCTTATCTTCATGATAAGCCCCTGCTGCCACTCCAAAGGATACATCCACCAATGGCAGAATAATGGTATCTCCCACAGTTATGGCCTCACCTACCACTGTCTTTGATGAGATAAAACTGTCCATTCCTTTAAATAGTGATTCAACGGTTGTATTAAAGTCTGACATATATTTTCCTCCTTGTTACATGACTTTCTCGATTATTTTCCTGATTGTTTCATGGCGATAGCACCGCCATCCGGTTAATAAAAATCCATAAAGCCGCACTTTCCCTTTCAGTTCACCATTTCCGTCCAGACAGACCTGCTCAAAATCCGGCTCCACCAAAATATCCCCCCAAAGAAAAGGATAGATACAGCTATAAGCCGCCAATACTTCGCCGGTTAATGCCGGATCCTCAAATCCATACCGCAAGGAGATGGACACCTTTGAAGGTTTCAGATGACGAAAGATATACTTGCGCTGCTCATTCAAAAATTTTAACGCATCTCTGGTTTCCTGACTGCTGATAAAATCCCGAAACTCTTTCACATTTTCCAAGAGTTTTTTCATACCATCCCAAAAACGCTGTACTTTTTCTTTGACATCCAGTAACTTAGCCTGAATTTTATGAATAAAATGAATTTGTTCTTTCTCTTTTTGGGGTTCTTTCAGTTTTTCGTTAAAGACTGTTTCCGGCTGTTTGAGCTGTTTATGTTCTCTCTCAGGCTCTATGACTTTCTCGCCAACAGGTGTTGATGTATCTTCTTCGGATGCATCCATCCTTTTGGACTTGGAAAGTTCTTTTTGTTTTTTGGGCTTTTGGCTTTTTGCAGCAGTTTTTTTTCTCTTTTTTGCCGGCTTATCCTTTTGGGGATACAGAGTCAGAAAAAAGAGTTTTAAAGAATATACCATATCCTTACCGCTTTCATAGCAGCCTGAAAAACTCAGCAGCGGAAACAAATAGCTGCCTTGGATATGAACTTTTATCTCATCCGCTTTTTTGGATGCCCTGACATGATATTTCACAGGACAGACCAGCACTGCTACCGCTACCAAAAGCACCAGCCCAACCAGTACCAGCAGGATAATGCCTATTACCTTTAGTATGGTTAAAATAATACCAGCCATCTGCTACTCCATTCCTATTTTTCTTCTTCCATGGCGAATACTTTTTCAAAAAAGTTTCGCACCCCTGTCTCTCCTTTGCAGTTGATCACATCATTTACAATCTGCTCCACCAACCCTATGGCTTCTTCTCTGCCAATGGCAATTCCCACAATGAAGGTGGTGACATAATCATAATGACTTTGTAATAACTCTGATGAATTTATAATCTCTAACTGATTATTTCCATATCTTGGCAAAATAATCAAATATGTATTAAAAAGTCCTGCCTTATGATTCACACGCCATACAATTTTGTATCGTTTCTTTCTGGCACGCTCTGTCATATAGAGCTTTCGATACCACTTTATCCGTTTCATTTCTTTCCCCCTTTAATAATTCGACCGAGCAATACTGCCCGGTCATTTTCTCTGTGCTTTCTCAAAAGTATTTGCGGCTTCCCCATAAATTGCAACGCTTCAATTCCAAATATTCATTATAAGCTCTCTCCAAAATCTGCTTTTCATTGGCAAATTTTAATAAATGATATGCCTCATGATACTTATAATATCCGGAATCCTCAAAATATTCTTCTCGTTGCGGCTTGCTGTAATAACTGTCTGCCATCATAAGGTACCAGTGTACATCCTTCTCCACAATATCCTCTGGAACCACAAAAGAATACTGGCTCTTACCCACATACTTGATTATCTGTGCATGTACACCTGTCTCTTCTAAGACTTCTCTGGTTGCCGTATCCTTATACTCTTCGTCCTGCTCCACTGTTCCCTTAGGCAAAACCCAGCCTTCATACTTATTTTTAAAATTCTTGTACAACAATAAAATTTTTCCTCTAAATATGACCACACCGCCACAGCTCGTTGCTTCTATCATTGCAATCCCTCCTGTATCTCCTGACGTTTCCGCCATTGGTGTGTCCTCATAATTTTGGCATAAAAGCCACGAAAGACTGTTCTAAGTATAACTCTTTTTATCACTTAAGTCAATGTATTTAAAAAAATCAGTTATTGAAAATATGCCTGAAACAGTTTCCCAGCCATGGGAACCGCAAATTCACTTCCAGAACCGGCTCCCTCCACAATAATGGTGGTAACAATGGTCTTGCCATTGGCAGTGGCATAACCGGTAAACCAAGAATGACTTTTCCCTTTTTCATCATTGTATTCTGCCGATCCGGTTTTACCATAAGCCGTATAATTGCTGCCGGAAAGCTTGGAGGCTGTTCCTTCCGTGACTGCTGCCCGCATTAATTCCTGCAGCATGGCAGATTCCTCTCCTGTCATCAGTGTGCATGATTTTTTCGGAGAATATTCTTTCATTACCGTTCCCTGATAATTTTCCACCCGGTCAATGAGATAAGGTGTCATCAAGGTACCGTTGTTGGCAATGGCTGAGGTAATCATTGCCATGTGAAGGGGTGTCATCTGAGTCTTTCCCTGTCCAATTGCTGTCTGCATCACCTCATCGGTATCCGAATCCTTAGAAAGGCTCACACTACTTTGCTTATAGGAAAAGGGCAAAGACAGCTTTTCGCCAAAAAGTAAGTCAGTACAGGTCTGCTGAAATTTCACCTTATCCAATGACAAACCCATATTGGCAAAGGAAGAATTACAGGACTTGGCAAAGGAAGTGGTTAAATCCACTTGCCCATGCTTTGTATTGTGATAACAGTTGATGGTCACGTTATCCTTCGTAATGCTGCTGGTACAGTCAAACTGATAACTGCTTACATCCGGATTCTGGCGAATATAGGCAAGGGAAGTAATAATTTTAAAGGTAGAACCCGGAGGATATACCCCATGAGTTGCCCGATTCAGCAATCTGCTTTCCCCAGAGGTATCTTCCACCAGGGAATCCCAGTTTGTCTCCATGGTATTAGGGTTATAATCCGGCTTGGATACCATGGCAAGGATTTTGCCTGTTTCCGGCTCCATCACAATCACTGTTCCACGATAATTTCCCAATGCGTTGTATGCCGTTTTCTGCAAATTCACATCCAGATTCGTCACCACATTATCGCCAATGTTTTTTTCTCCTTTCAGCGTATTCTTTATCCGCTCTAAGATAAACCCATTGGAACGCAGCAGCGTAAAGTTGGCATTTGCCTCAATACCGGCTTTCCCTTTGGAGGAATAACCTACCACATGGGCAAAGATATTTTCATAAGGATAATACCTCTGCTCGCTGCCGTCTGCTGCCACTTGAGTCTCTGCCAAAACCTCATTATCCTTGGAGAGTATTTTTCCTCGCACCACTTTATCAGCAAAGATATCCTGACGCTTATTATAGGAACTATTAATCACCTCAGAGCTTTTTACTGCCTGATAGTAGACGGTATAGACCATCATTGCCAGAAATACGCCTACAAAAATATAAGTGAGAAACATTAACTGCCTGCTGTTTCCTGCTGCTTTTCGCTGTTCAGGATAATGTTCTTCTTTAAATTCTTCATAATAGTAATCATCCTCATAAAGGTCATATTCCTCATCCGTGTCTCTCTTTGATTTAAAAAATGGGAATCTCAAAATTCTTCCTCCCTTCTTCGATTGCTGTTTCGGTTGTTGTTTCTGTGGCTTCCGGAATTTTTCGGCTTCTGGGATATGTAAATCCCTTGTATAATGGCAAATATGAGCAATGTACTAAAACAGGAACTGCCGCCATAACTGATCAGTGGCAGTGTCACTCCGGTGGAAGGAATAAACTTCACTGCTCCTCCAATGGTGAGAAAGGTCTGAAAACCTAATATACAACCAAGTCCTGTGGCACAAAGACAATAAAAAGTATCTTTGCATCTCATGGCAGTCTGAATAAACATTACAAAACAGCTTAAGTAAATCAAAACCACACAAAGTGCAAATAAAATCCCCATTTCTTCTGAAATGGCAGAAAAGATAAAATCCTCCTCCACCACCGGAATCAACTTTGGATAACCCTGATACAATCCCATGCCAAACCAGCCGCCAGTTCCTATGGCAAACAGCGATTGAGTTACCTGATATCCCTGATTGTCAATCACACTGAAGGGATCGGTAAATGCCAATACCCTCACCCGAACATGGTCAAACATAAAATATGCCGCCACAGCCGCCACGCACCCTGCCAATGCACCACCACTTAAATACAGCAGATTGTGAGTTGCCACATAAACCATAAAAAGATAAGCGATAAAAAATATTAAAGCACTTCCCAAATCCTTGGAAATCACTAAAATAATCACATGAAATGCGGCAAAAATACTGGTCTGCACCACTTGGTAAAAATCTCTTTCCTTTGCCAACATGGAGGCAATAAAGAATACATAAATAATTTTAACAAATTCCGAAGGCTGTACACCGATTCCTGCAATCTCAAAGGAAAGCTTTGCACCATAAGTGACCCTGCCTATGATAAATACCATTGCCAGCAGCACAATACCCACACCGGCATACACCCATGTGAAATCCCGCAGAAAGGTACAGCGTTTGATAGCATAAGGTATGAACAGTGTAATGACTGCCGACACCACTGCAATTTCAAACTGCCTTACTGCCCGAGCAAAGCTTAATCTGGACAGCATAAACAATCCTATCATCAGCAGGCAGCACATATTATTCAGCAAAAGACCAGATGCTTTGGGATAAATCACTCGAAACAATGCTGGTACGGCCAGAAAAAAGATGAGCTGTGCCAGATAGAATACAATCACATCCATTTGTGAACTCTTCATAAAGATGATAAAGTATGCCATAAAATGAATTGCCAGCATAATTCCCTTTTGTTTGGTGCACAGAAAGCTTTTTGCACTGTCCTCCTGTTTGGAGATAATCCGAAAGCAATAATAGGTATACATGGCAATCAATATAATAAATATATATTTAAAGAGTTCTATGATTAAATCTAACATTTTCGTTCCTCCCCCTTTACTCTATGCCTTTTTTGATATGGCCTCTGGTAAATTCGGAAAACAGTTCCTTTTCCCGTTCCCCATCCATAGCTGCAAAAGCATCTAGGATATCTTTGCATTCCTGACCTGATTCCATAGAAAACATAAGCCGCAAACCGGATGGTTCTATGTTTTCTATGACTTTTGATGCTCCCAGCAATGATAAGGGCACACCATTTCGAATGATATTGTAACAATAATCACAATAATTTTTTGCATAAAAATTCTTTTTATACCGATCCTTTAGTGTCAGCCTCACATCTTTTTTATCACAGCCTCCAAAGGTCTTATGCAGACACTGGACTGTTGTCATAAAGGGTATGTGTCCATATACTGTCAAAAGTGCCGTTTCTCTCAGTTCCTTTAATTCATGCTCTGTCAATTCCAACGGATAAGTAATCTCTGTCACACCGTTCTGTTTTAAAAACTGTATGGCCGGATGATTAAAGGCATACAGATTAAAGTCACTGATAAGTTCTTTCTTATATGGTATTTCCTGCAGCCAGCTCAACTGTTCCAGCGAACGGACTACCATGCCATCCCAAGGGATAGATAACAGTTGTTCTTTCATGGCATTATATTGCCTGCTGGTATCTTGCCTGAAAATTGCCGGCAGGTAAAGATAGGCTTTTTTCCCTGCCTCTTTAATAACAGCAACAGTTTCTGCCATTTTGACCAGCCAGCAGTCAGGGATTGGCGAAGTTTCTATTCCTTTTCCATTCCCCATTTCCCTCTCTACGCTGCACCGTTTCAAGGAAAAGAGGGAAGTATCTACATAAATTGCAGATACTGACGGATGATTGACTGCCTGCTGTAATTGGGAGGTTGTCTCTACGGAAACATGGATTGGGTACTTGGCATTCTTACACAGTTTTTGTTTTAATAATGGGGATTCTCTAAGGCTGTCATCACTGGAAGGCTTGACAAATGCCTTTGGTTCCTGCCGCTGACTCATTACAATGACCGTTTCCAACTGCTCCAATGCATTTCTGCGCAATTCATTTAATGCCTGCATGGGCAGAAATATATCATCCTCCATCTGAATCTCTAAATGTTCAAATTGAAAGCAGGTATTGCCTGTTTTTCTCAGTTGCTTTTCCATTCGTTCTCTCGTAATGGGCTGATTCTTTGCCGGCTGAACCAGAGCACCTTCCACCTGAATTGTCAACGTTCCCATCGTAACACAAAATTCTAAAGGTTTTCCCTTGAAAGCCCTTAAAATTCCTGAAAGATTATGTATCTTAAGCTGGCTGACATACTTCTCCTGTAACCTCTGAAATATCTGCTCTTCCCCGGAATGGTACGCTGGATTTTCTAAGGTAATCATATCCCTGCCGTTGTGCTGCTTATAATACCCCTTGGAATTGCCACTGCGGCTGTATAATTGCAGCAGCCGTTCTTTGTCCTCCCGTGCCACTCGAAATCTATCGGGATGGTTCAAATAATCATCTATGCAGCGACGATAAATTTCCACCACTCCTGCACCATATTCGGGACGTTTCATTCTGCCCTCAATTTTAAAAGAGGTGATTCCCGCCTGAATTAATTCCGGCAGATACTCCACTGTCATCATATCTTTTAGGCTTAAGGGATAGCATTCTCCTTCCTTGGAAAGCTTTTGTTTTCCATGAAAGGTCTCATAGGGCAGTCTGCAAGGCTGGGCACATCTGCCCCGATTGCCGCTTCTTCCTCCTAAAAAGCTGCTAAACAAGCACTGCCCGGAATAGCAGTAACAGACGGCACCATGGACAAAGCACTCCACCTCCACATCCACCTGTTCGCAAATTTCCCTTACTTCCCCTATGGATAATTCTCTGGCGAGAACCACACGTTTTGCTCCATTTTCTTTTAAGAGCCTTGCACCGTCAGCTCCAGTGATGGTCATCTGGGTGCTGGCATGGATAGGAAGTTCTGGAAAGTATTCTTTGAGAAAGGAAAATACGCCAAAATCCTGTACAATAGCTGCATCCAAGCCTGCCTGATAATAAGGCTTCATATAATCATACAGCTCACTTGTCAATTCACGCTCCTTAAGAAGGGTGTTCACTGTCATATAAACTTTTCTGCCATGGAGATGGGCATAGCGGATGCCCTGAATCAACTGTTCTTCCATTGGATTCTCTGCATAGGCTCTTGCACCAAATTTCTGTCCCCCAATATAAACCGCATCTGCCCCTGCATTCACTGCGGCCACCAGTCCCTCATAGGATCCTGCCGGTGCCAGCAATTCTATTTTTCCTTTCATAATAACTCCTTTGGTTTCGTTAAAAATGGCTGTCTTTAGACAGCCATAACTTTACTCTAATAATTCTTTATATTCCTCCAGTTCTGTTTCCAGTTGGAGAATCTTTTTCTGTAGTTCCTCAATCTCATTGACTTTTTCATCAATAGCTTTATCACTGGATTCACTTTTAATCTGTGCCGAGATCAATTCATGCTTTAAATCATAGATTTCCTTATCTTTTGTCTCAATTTCCATTTCTAAAATATCAAGCTGCTTTTTTGCTTTAAAATAATCATCTGCAATATTTAATTCTGTCAGTGTGGCCTGAATGTCATAAGACTGCTTTGAAAAGCCCTCCGCTTCCTTCATTTCATTAATTTTACCATTTACATAGGAAGCTACCTTTTGTAAATATTCTTCACTTTCATAACCACTTAATGTAAAAATCCTGCCGCCAATTAACACCTGTGCACTTACCTTCTCCGCCATTCTCCGCTTCCTCCCTGTTATTCCTTCCAACAAGTATACGATATCTGACGTTTTCAGTCAAGTATTCAAGGAAAAGTTTATAATTCTTTCTTAATTTTCACTAAAAACCTCCACTCCCAGATGCTTATAGGCAAAATCCGTTGCCCTGCGTCCCTTTGGAGTTCTGGCAAGGAGACCATTTTTAATCAGATATGGTTCGTACACTTCTTCAATGGTACCGGAATCCTCCCCCACAGCCGCAGCAAGAGTGTCTAATCCCACTGGTCCTCCATTGAACTTTTCTATTACAGTAACCAGAATATTTCTATCCACATGGTCTAATCCCAGCTTGTCCACATCCAGCAAATCCAAGGCAAAGTTGGCAGCCTCATTGGTAATTACCCCATCATACTTTACCTGTGCAAAGTCCCGCACCCGCCGCAGCAGCCGATTTGCCAACCGGGGTGTTCCTCTGGAACGTCTCGCTAACTCTATGGCTCCCTTTTCTTCAATCTCCACTTGAAGCACCTCTGCAGAACGAAGAATAATCGTAGTCAGTTCCTCTGTGGAATAGAATTCCAGTTTACTTACCACACCAAAGCGGTCTCTCAGGGGGGCTGTCAAAAGTCCTGCTCTAGTAGTTGCACCCACCAGTGTAAACTTTGGCAAATCCAGACGAATGGAACGGGCACCTGCCCCCTTGCCGATCATAATGTCTATGGCATAGTCCTCCATGGCAGGATAAAGCACCTCCTCCACCTGACGATTCAGTCTGTGAATTTCATCCACAAAAAGCAAATCCCCTTCCTGCAGGTTATTGAGAATTGCCGCCATCTCACCCGGTTTTTCAATGGCTGGACCGGAGGTCACTTTAAGATTGACTCCCATCTCATTGGCAATAATCCCTGCCAAAGTAGTTTTTCCTAACCCCGGCGGACCATAAAATAATACATGATCCAGTGCTTCTCCTCTTTGTCTTGCCGCTTCAATATAGATATTCAAAGTTTCCTTTGCCTTAGACTGACCAATATATTCCTGTAAGGTCTGTGGTCTTAAACTTCCTTCTATTCTTTTATCCTCTTCCAGCACCTCTGTGGTAATAACTCTCTTTGCCATACTCTGCTCCTAAAAACTCATATACTTTAATGCTGCTTTCAGCAAAGCTTCCACATCCATATCATCGGCATTCTCCACCTGATTCACTGCCTTTAAGGATTCTGATGGGGTATAGCCTAAAGCAGCCAATGCCTCCACTGCTTCTGCCTTGACTTCGCTGTTGTCCGATTTGCCGGCAGTATGGCTGAGCTTGGTCTCAAATGCCTCTTCAATAGAAAGCTTATCCTTTAAGTCTAAGATGACTCTGCCTGCTGTCTTGGCTCCGATACCCGGTGCCTTGGCTATGGTCTTACTGTCTCCTGCTAAAATAGCAAAGCGAAGTTCATCTGGAGAAATCACATTTAAGATGTTTAAAGCCCCTTTGGGACCAATCCCATTGACGGTAATCAAAAGCCGAAATATTTTTAAGTCCTCTTTCTCTAAAAAACCATACAAGGTCATGGAATCCTCTTTCACGTTTAAGTAAGTGTAAAGTATAACCTGCTGCCCCACACTCCCTAGATTGATTAGAGTCTGGCTGGAAGCATAAACATTCATGCCGATGCCATTTACATCAATAACTACGCAGTCCTCCTCAAAATATGCAATTTCTCCTTTCACAAACCCGATCATCTCTTCACCTATTCCAAAATATTATAATATGTAATAATTTTTCCCGTATAATTTCCGATTCCCTTTACCACCACTGCAGCTTTGCCAGGATAAATATTGTTGGCATAGCCCACCGAATAGTCCTCACCGTAAACTAAAACCTTGCCTTCAAATTCCACGGAAACCTTGGGTTTCACTTCTTTTCCTGTAACAGAACCGTCCGTTACACCAGATACAACCGCTGTGGATAAATCTAAGGCCTGTACTTTAATATTTACGCTGATATCATTTACCGTTCTGTAATTGTCACTATCCTCTGGTTCATATTGCAGCAAAAAACTGTTCACTCCCACATTGCCTACCAGAGTATCTCCCGAATCTATAAATACAAATTTTCCATTCTCTCCCTTTGGTACCAAAACTTGTGAAAGAGTCTGTCCGTAAACAGCTTCTAAGGTAGAAAGTCTTGGATATTCTGGCACTGCCTTTTCAATCTGAAATTCCATTTGCTGCTGTCCTTTGTAATTGTCTACCCCCTTAATGGTAAGTTTAGCGGTACCCACATTTACATTATTTTCATAATTCACCACATAATCTTTATCTTTTACCAGCTTTACTTCTCCGTCTTTTACATAAAGATTTTGTGTCAGCTCTTCTCCGGTATAGGTTTTTGCTTTTATATCAGAAAAGCTTACCAAAGAAATATCCTTCTTCTCCACCTGAATATCTACCGGAATATCACGGATTGTATTGTAATTTGACTTATCATCCGGCACAAACCGCAGAGCATATGAGGAATTGGTGCCCACTGTGCCCACACTCATGCTCTGATTATACTCCCAGATAAAGCTGCCGTTGTCTCTCTGGGGCAACGCAATATCCCCCAGACAGTCCCGATAAACTGCTGACAGCACACCAATCTCTCCATAATCCGGATTCGCCTTTTCAATGGTAAAGTTTTTCTGTACAGAACCGGTATAATGATTGATTCCTGTGATTGTAACCATAGCTGTTCCTGCATTGGTATTATTGGAAAATCGCAGCGTATAGTCCGTATCTTTTTCTAAGACAACATCTTCAATGGTTATAACCGGCTCATAGATAATTGCCTGCTCACAATATATGGCATCCTCAATTCCGGTAATGTCGGCTTCTGAAATATTCTTCTGAAAAATCTCAACCGTAACAAGAATATCATCCACAATTTCATAATTATTGGTATCATATGGTGTGAACTTCAAAGAATAGTTGTGGCTTCCCGGATCTCCGGTAAATTCCGTCAAATCCTCATTCCATGTAAACACGCCATTGTCCCTCTTTGGAAGCTCAATATCACCAATAGTATCACCATAGGTTCCTGTGATGCCATTGTTAATGCTGTAATCAGGCACTGCCTTGAAAATTCGAAAGGACACCTGTTGATTGCCGGTATAACTGCCACGTCCCACAATGTTGATATTAGCGGTACCTGCATTGGTGTTATTGGCATACAGACAATAATAATCTGTATTTTCCTTTAAGGTATCTCCGTTATACTTAACTTTAATATTCTGCTTAATCTCTTTCCCTGTATAGGTTACATCCTCCACACCGATAATTTCTAACTTTTCATCATTGGTAATATCAATCTCCTCCAGTGCTGCCTGAGAAGTCACTGTCTGAACCTCCCCGCCCCCCAGCATCACTGCACCTATCAGCAATGCTGCCATGGCTATTTTACCTTGCTTTTTCATATTCTGCCCTCCTGTCAATTTACTGTATCAGTAACACTTTCACCAAAACTGCACACCCCATTGTGCTGTCTGTGCAGGCATCAAAATGTTATTTTCGCATTTTGTGTACATTGTCATATTTTTATGTATTATAGTATAGCATACTTTTTTCCATTCGTCACTAGTATTTTTGAAAATTATCGAAATTATGTTCGGTACAAAAAAGAACTTATTGAAAATAAGAAGGTATCTTCTCTCTCCAACAAGTTCTTTTTTAAAAGCCTTTTGTAACTATTCAGTACCCTCATAGTTACAAGCAAAGAACCATGCAAAATTGCC
>CAMWHJ010000047.1 GCA_947174015.1 uncultured Lachnospiraceae bacterium
ACCTAATTCTTCCCACATAATTTCTTCCTCCAATTTCATAACTTCCGATTTGTATGGCTAATATAATACCACAATCACATTCATATTTCTATGAACTTTTCATTAAATATCTTCTTCTTGTTCGGAGTGTGCTCTTGATTTTCCTTGACGTGTCCTTTGCGTACATTTCATTAGACAACCTCGCATAAAGAAGTACAGATTTACAGTTCAATATGCCCGACAAAGTTGTAGTAGATTTTGATGTCGCGGTGAGTTTCTCCATCCACCTGGTACTTCTCGCCCACCTCGATGCGCTTTACCAAACGCAGGAGAGTGGGACGGTCAAGTTCTTCAAGCTGGGAATAGTCCCGAATCAGGTTCAGCCAGCTATCGGCAGCGCATTCGTCCTCCCTGTGAGCCTCCAACTGTGCTGTAAGCTGCGTCCGCTGTTCCAGCTTCTCCTTGCGCTCGGCCTCATAGCGGTTCAGAAGCTGGACGCACAGCGCCTCCGGCATAACACCCTTCACCTTGTCCTCATAGGCTGCCACCACCAGCTTGTCCAATTCTACCAGCCGCTTGTCCAGCGCCGCCCGGAGTGCTTTCGTCTGCTCCAGACTGGCGGCGTTTTTCTGCGCAAGGATTTTCTCTCTGAGGGCGGCGGGGCTTTTCTGCGCCAGCATTGCCTTGGCGCAGATGTCCAGCAAAAGCAGTTGGGTCAGCGTCTTGTAGTTGATATAGTGGGAAGAACAGACCGCCTTGCCGCCGCTCATATACCGATTGCAGGTGTAGGCTTTGAACTCGCCAAAATGTCCATCTGTATGGCGTTTCCGGCTGCGGTAATCTCTCTGATACCGCATCGATCCTCCGCAGTCCATACAGTAAAGAACCCCGGCAAAGGTAGAGATCTCCCCATCGCTACCAGAACGCCCCCTGGAGGGATGATTGTCCAACTTCTGAACAGCATCCCAGACCTCCTGAGAAACGAGCGGCTCATGGGTATGCTCCACCTTGATCCAATCCGCTTTCGGCTTGCTGACCTGCTTGTGAACCTTGTAGGAAACGGTGCCGGTCTTGTTCTGCACCATGTGGCCGAGGTAGACCTCGTTTCGCAGAATGGTCTTGACCGTCACATCGTTCCAATACAGCGTTTCGCCCCGCAGGTTCGGCCTGCCCTCGGCCATGTAGTAGAAGCCGCAGGGCGAGGGTACGCCTTCCTCGTTCAGCGTCCGGGCGATTTTCCGAAAGCTGTCGCCCTGCAAGCGCATATCGAAAATGCAGCGGACGATGGGCGCAGTCACCGGGTCGATTTCAAGGATGTGCTTATCCGCCGGAGATTTTCGGTATCCGATGGGAGCGTAGCAGCCGACATACTTTCCGCTCTTGAAAGTGGACTGCTTCACCGCCCGGATTTTACTGCTGGTATCTCGTGCATAGAGGTCATTCATGACGTTCTTCAAAATGACCAGCATCTCATTGTTCTTGTGGATGGTGTCCACGCCGTCATTGAGAGCGATGAACCGACAGCCCATCGAAGGGAACACGATATCCGTATACCGGCCCGCCTCGATATAATCTCTCCCTAATCTGGATAAATCCTTGCATAGCACCAGATTGATTTTTCCCGCTCTGGCATCGGCGATCATCTGGTTGAACCCAGGTCTGTCGAAGGTCGTACCTGAGACTCCGTCATCGCAGTATGCCGAATAGAGATTCCAGCCCTGCTCCTGCACATACCGGCTGAGCATGATTTTTTGATTCTCAATGGACACGGACTCGCCCGCTCTCTCGTCATCACGGCTGAGCCTGCAATAGATTCCAACATTGTAGTTTTCCTGCATCTTGATTATTTTACCTCCCTGGACGCAGGAACATAGCATCTGTTACCTGCTCCCATTATAGCCGCTTTAGCACTGTAAAGCAATATCTTTCTGACGGGCATTGAAAGTTTTTACGCTGTCCGACGCTGGCTTCGCTCCAGTTCAATCGTGTCAATGACCTCGCCCATCTCGACCTTTTCAGAAAATCGGCTGATAAGGTGATAGATCACTCCGTCAAGCTCTACATCAAGACCCAGGTTCAAAAATGCGCTTCGGCGCTCCCCGCATTGAAAGCCGGGAAATTCTCCCCCAACAGCGATTTCCACAGGCCGATTTTCAGTTTCTTTCAAGCGATACCTCCCATTCTCCGCAGCTTGTCCACAGCGTTGCCCAGCATACAATAGTTCTCCTGATTTTCCAAATCCTTCAGACTTGATTTTGCTGCCATACGGATTTCCCGCAAAGCAATTTCTACTTCCCGCGTCGTATATCCGGCCTGAACAGCGGCGATTGCGAGATTGGCAAGATAGATGCAATCTGTATGAGATAGCTGATCCTGCATCACCATCCGGCCAAGCTGTTCCAGAATGCCGTCCCGCGATTTCAGAGTTTGCGCCTCTCGGCTCTCCTTCCATAACAGTTCTCTATTTTGAATTTCGGTAGCTGCTACAGGTAACAAGTGAACGCCTTCGTACATATACATTTTGTTCAACGCCTGCCGCCTGCTGGGAGCGTATTCCTCCGTGATATGAGCGTCAAGTTTTGGCCTGCCCCGTCTGCGTTTAACTTCCTCCATGTCCATCTCTCCCTTCGTGAAAAACAAAAAATGCAGATACAACAAAACCGCCCGCAACAGTACGCCGCAGCTCGGTTTATGTATCTGCATGAAAAAACATGTGCAGTATTCAGCTCTCTGTTATGATAGCACAAACATGCCTTCCTGTCAATGCCTGCGGATGAATTTTTTGTCGAAAGCTGGCGGGAGTGGTGGTGTGCGCTAATTCGCAAGCAGTGCCTTTGTATATACAAAGGCTCAAAGCAGCGGTTTCCGGCGATGCCGTAAACCGCTGCTTTTGCTTGGCGCTTTAGCGTCAATAAACCCCCAGTTCAACTGGGGGGCGATAAAAAATGCTTTAGCATACGCCAAGGAACCGCCATGCTAAAAAAGTATGGCGGTTCCTTGAAAAACACAGGAGCTAACATGATAAGTTGGAGCTGCGAGATGTTTAGTCCCCGAATAGGGGACTTGCAGTGCAAAAAGTGTGGTTGAAGCCCTTTTTCAGTGCTCCCTTTAGGGAGCCACCACAGGTAATAGGCCCTTATAGGGCCTGCTCAAACCACCCGTTCAACGGGTGGTTTTGATTGTTGGGAAGCGTCCCAAACCCTTTGAACAGCCCCTGACGGGGCTGGCTGCGGCTCTGCGAGCCTGATTCGTGTCCGCTGTCATTTCAGGACGATTTGTGATTTTCTCGTTTTCCAAAATCTCGTCGAGGCGAGGAAAGAAAAATCACCGGAACGGTGCGCAGCCGCAGATGGCAATCTGCGAAAATGGGGTTTGGGGGCGCTGCCACCAACGAGCAAAAACAGATTTCCGGTGGTCACGCTGGAAGTCTGTTTTGAGTCTTTGTGGGAACAAAGACACTGCTTGCCAAGTAGCACACACTGGCCTCAAACAGCCAAAATAAGTGTCCGGCTGATGCGTATTATCTTTTTCACCTACTGGCGTCGATTGTTCCCTGACATGAGTTAAGCTGTATACTAAAACTCCATCCGTTCGGGGAACGCTTCATTCCGTAGCAGTCCCCACATCTTGTCAATATAGGCCAGGGTATAAAAATTCTCGTAGTAGTGGTAATAAAATGCCCCCTTCAGCGTCATCTCATAGACCCCATCTCGCTCGGTAATGAAACCAATAAGTTTAGCAAGTCTCAGTTCCATACCATACATCTTTTTCAATGGAACACCAAAGAGGCGCAGGAATGCCGCCGCGTCCACCTTGGTGCTGTAAGCTGTCCAGAACAGATAGTAGAGCATCCGCTGCTGGGGTGTAAAGCGCAACGTCAACGAAGTAGGAACGCTTTCATGGTCGATTCGTTTGCAGTATTCCTCCACAGAAAAGGTGTTGACCTTGAATTGATCCCGTAAAAGGGTGGTTGCGGAACAGCCGAAGCCCAAAAAGTTATCCCGCGTCATGGAAGAATAGCTTGCTGCCGCTTCGCTCGAAAAGGTCCATATGGAGTTACGCGTATATCCTTTTTCCATGCAATAGCGTGTGATGTTGTCCAATAGTACACGCTTTTCCCGTTTGCCCATAGGAGGGATTGTGCTGGAAGTAAAGGTAAAATCAATAAACGGATAAATCGCCACATGGTTTGCACCACTTTGAAATGCGGTGTCGATATCCTCTCTTAAATCCTCAAAACTCTGACCGGGCAGAGCAAAGATAAAGTCCATAGATACCGTTTCAAAGGGCACCTTGGACAGAGCATCCAAAAGAGTACGCCTGTCTACCGCAGTTCGCCCCAGGATGCTTTGATATTTTTCCTGAAACGACTGAATACCAATGCTGAGTTTTGTGACTCCGGCATCCCGCAGGGTTCGCAGCACTGGAACGGTCACGTTATCCGGGTGAAGTTCCACGCCAATCCCTTGGGTAATAGTAAAATGCTCTTCCATGGCAACTATGATCTCTGCCAGCCGCTCCGCTGCCAAAGCGGGAGTCCCACCACCGAAATACAAGCTGGTCGCTTGCTTTTTTTGTTGTCCGCCAACCATGTGGATCTCTCTAATCAGGGCATCCAGGTAGTGGTTACACTTTTCATCGGAGTAGAGCTCCTTGCAGTAAGGGCAAAAGCTGCACAACTGCTTACAAAAGGGAATATGGACATAGAGTCCTAAATCTTGGCACTCCTCGTATGGCAAAACTTGATCGTATTCGTTCCGAAAAATAAAGGGCTTGACCGAACGGGTCAGCCACATTCGGGTAAAATCCGTTATAATACTCATAGCACTCCTATATGTACTTCAAATAAGTTCGCAGCATTTCAAAAACGATTCTGGGATTTCCCCGGAATAGCAATGTGTACTCCGCTACAAAAAAATAGCCGCATCGCTCACACAGGCCGGGAACCTCGATACACCGTCCGCAGGTACTGAGTTTTCCATTTTCCATCACAACACATTGATAGCAGGGCGTTGGAAAGTTGTTGTGGATCAAATAGGGAAAGGCGCTCTTCAAATTAAATACCGGGGCACCCTGGTTCATCATCTGCGATATAACCTGACAGCAGGTTTCCTTCTCCTTGCTGGACAGGGCCAATGCCTCCGTATCTGGATAGGGGGTATGGAAATTGAAGGATATGGCCCGGACATTTTTTGTGCCCTTGGCAGCGATACAGACCTCCCGGATGGCATTTTTGTTGATTTGATTGATCGCCATATAGAAACAGATGTTGTCTGCTGTGGCTTGACGGATATTTTCAAATATCAGGTCATAGGTGTCTCCTCGGATAGCATTATGCCGTTCTCGATCCCCATCCAGACTCAGCAAGATTAAGTCCGCCTCTGGCAAATCCAGAGGAAAGGTGCCGTTGGTAACCACGTTGACAATCAAAAAACCCATCTGCTTCGCTTCTACCACCAGGTCACGTAGCGTTTTTCCTCTGTCCTCCCATAGAAAAGTTTCACCGCCACAGAAGAAAAGAATACGGATACCCATTCCATACAGTTGCTGCATCTCAGATTGAATTTGCCGATAAGGATGGATAACCGCCGTAATGTTATTGACAGAGCAATGCTTGCAATGGAGGTTGCATTTGTCTGTCAGAATGATTGTCCCCAGAATTGGCTCTCGTTTACGAAAGACGATTGATTGAATGCCAAAACGAACAAAGTGCAGAAAAGAAGAAACTTTCAGACAAACCCTCCTCCCTTCATGGCGAATTTTTATTAATTATAGCATAAGAATACAACGAGTGTCTACCCCTTTTATCTTTGGCGATTCGACTTTGGAGAGTAGGTTGCATTCGCCTCTGATATCATCAGTTCCAAGCGTTTGCGGGCTGTCTGGTCAATTTCCAGCAGGTGCGTATGCAGTGTCCTGGACAGTAGCAGGCTGTTGTAAAGCCCCGGTTTATGCGTCTGGAGGTACTGCTTTCTCATGCGGCCATACTTGCCAAGATTTTCGGTAGCCGCTTCCGATAATCCGATAGCAGGAATTTCGTAGTCATTCATTATCATTTCCTCTGTTTTGTAACAGCTTTGTCGGAGGTAACAGGGATGCTATGTCCTGCGTGTAGTGTCATTCTTTATGAGAGGGTAGCATTAATGATGTTGCGGAATGGTGTAGTGTCCATTTGTGTGTTGTCTATGGAGTTCACACCGTCATTGACCGTAATGCAGCGTACATTGTAGTTGGGAAAAACACCTCGATAAGCTGTTGGAAAGCCTGCAATATAAAGCAGTGATTTTGTCGTTATTCAATTTTGCCCTTTTCCTTTCATCCTCCTTGATGAAAAGGGACTTCCTCTCAACTCATATTATACTATATTCCGTTTCCATTTTTCAGTGCCTACATAGTGCCTTTCCACAATTATTTTTGTGGGTTTTGGTTGTCTGCCTGCTCTTTTGCTCTGACTTGATCTTTTTACTCATAAATCTACTCCTTTACATAAAAATAAAGTGCATAGACTAATTCTCTATACACTCTGACACTGTGTAACCATTGCATTATAAATTCTTACAAGTACCTATCCTTATATTTATCTTTTGCTTTTTGAGTGTGTTCGGATATAAATTCGTGTTTAGCATTTGTATATCCGTCACGATTATACTCATATGATTTCCAAAGTGATAACTTTAATTTTTCATATTCTTTTGCTATCATTGGATTATCATTCATATAATCTCTAAAATACAATTCATCATTATTGCCCCAATACCTCAAATGTAAATGAAATACTTTTTCAGCAAAACCACTTTCCGTATATCCTTTATTACAAGATATGTTTTGCGCATTTTCTGCCATACAAATATATCCATTTTGCACAATCAAATCCTTAACTTTGCTTATATCATTTTCTAAAGGTATCTCAACAAGAATATCAATAATCGGCTTCGCCCATATATTTTCTATTGCGGTACTTCCCATATGGCTTATCCTTGCCTTTATACCTGATAAAAAAGCACATAATCTTTGATATTCCTCATTGTACCATGTACTCCACCTGTCATTATGTTCAGTTAAAAAGATAGGAAATAACTGCCACAATTCCTCTAATGTCATTTCAGATAATTTTTTTGACATATCAACCTCCGAAAAACAAAATCTATACACTCAGATTTTACCACAATCACACACAAAATTCTATCGCATAATCATTAAATTTCTTCCTCCCTTCGCTTCAACCTTGCTCTGTTGTCTGTTATGCTGTCGGCTCTCGTTCTGAAGTTCCCGTTCAAGGTTCTTCTTGTTGTAGCTGATTACCTCGGCATAAGCTAACTCTGTGGTGGTCTTTGATTTTTCTTTACGGATACTGTCATACTCGGCTTGTAATGACCGCATTTCCGCTTTCCATTGTTTCAGTGTTATCTTCTCGCCCTGCTCTAAAAGGTTCTGCATACACTCTCCTAATTCGGAATATTTGGCAAGGCTCTCAAAATCATCACCGGATAAAATTATCCGACTTAAATCGAAACATTTTGTTAGCTTTTTGTGCCATTATATTAGCATTCCTATAAAAATAGGGTCAACATATAAACACCCGTGTTTACAGGAGCACCCATTCCATCTATTCCACAAAGAGCCATGCCAGATGGCAAAATCCCTGTTGTGCTTTACAGACATTCCATTGTTGATTTAGAATAAAATAAAAAAACTATTGACTCTAACGGAACGTCATAGCTTATAGTGGCATTATCAAGAACAGGAGGTCAGACGCAATGAGGACAGTAAAGGAAATTTCGAATATTACAGGTATCAGCGTACGCACGCTTCACTATTATGATGAAATCGGGTTACTGAAACCGACAGATAAGAGTGATGCCGGATATCGGCTTTATGACGATAAAGCTTTGGAACAATTACAGCAAATATTGTTCTTTCGTGAGTTTGATATTCCTTTGAAAGAAATTAAGACAGTCATGGAAAATTCTGCTCTTGACAGAAACCACATATTAAAAATGCAGCGGGAGATGCTGCTTACAAAAATGAAACGTATGGAGCATCTGGTTGCGAGCATTGATGATATTCTGAAAGGAGACAATAGGATGGATTTTGCAATTTTCAATAAAACAGAGATGGACGAGATGTTTCAGGCAATGATAGAACATATGCCGGAAGAAATCAAGAAAAAAGCAATAGATGAATTTGGCGGGGTAGATCAGTGGCAGGCGCATTATATTAAGGCTATTTCCAGTGATGGTATGCAGAAGCACTATCGAAAAATGGTGGAATGGTTTGGTGGGAAGGAACAATATCTTGCTACGGTAAAAAATCCAATCAACAAAGAGGTTGCGGCAAGCTACCAAAAACGTATTGATACCATTTTAGAAAAATTAGCCGGAAAGCGGGAATATTCTACGGATTCCTTTGAAATAAAGGAAATCATTGGAGAATATGGTTTTGTTATGAAACAGCTTTGCCAACTAAAAGATGAGAGAGGTATGATGCTTTGTCTTGCACAGACTTATTGCAAAGAGGAAGTCAAAGCATCTACAGATAAGAAATATGGTAACGGGGCAGCACAGTTCTTTATGCAGGCTATAGAAGCATTTTACCACTAATGGTATATGAGTTCCTTGGCATAATTGCTGAAATCAATCAACGCATACCTGCAGGGAAATAGTGAAATAATATTTTAATAAAGTCCTGTTTCATAGTGATACGAAATGGGGCTTATTGAGTTGTGGAGAGTGTTGACACCACTATATTTGGAACTTCTTCGGGATGGCAGAAACCCAAAATCCCTGCCATCCCAGCCTTATTTCATCGGCATTTATATTATTGCCAGAAAATCCCAGTCTTATTTCAGAGCCCACAGAAAACGGCAATAAGATACAATGCCTGTTTGCCATGCAAAAAAATCAGAAAAATGAATAAACGCCTTCCAAATGGTTATACTATAAATAGAAGAACTAATTCGACAGCCCAAAAAACATAAAAACGACAAGAAAATCTTACATATCTGATTCTTATCAGGAAAGTCTAAATTTCATAGACACAAAATTTTTTACAGTCTCGGCTGTAGCGTTTTCCCTATCTACTCGAACTCGGCAAGTCTATGCTATTCCTTAAACTATTTTGTTTAAATTTGTTGTAAATTTGCCGGATCTTTATTTCCATTACATAATTTATTTTAGCTTACTGATTTTCTGTTGCCAAAATGTTGCCACGAAGTCATTATACTAAAGTCCGGAAATAAAGCAACTTCTTTGTTATAAAATCAGAAAGTCAAACTTGAATTGAGTGCGTTCTTTGTCCTTCTCTTTATCATAACAAAAGCCATTAATGTAACAACAATATATCCAATAAGAGCAATAACTGATGCTTCAATTCCGAACTCGCCTCCTGTTATTGCAAAGGATTTTGAATCTAAAACATAGGTCATAACTGAATACTCATCTACTTTTTCGCTAATCCCAAGACCTCCCCCAATGATTATAATATTCCAAATTGAATGAACAATTCCACTATTCCATACTGAATCACTTTCCATAGCAATCATTGAAAACATAATACCTACCATTGTTCCTGCTACCAAAACTAAAATACAGCTCATAGCTGAAAAATTCATTCCAATTAAATGTACCGATGCAAATAAGACTGACGGAACAAGAATTGCTATCTTTGTGTTCCATCTTTCCCTTACAAGGCCCATTATGACACCTCTAAATACCATTTCTTCAACCAATCCGGCAGCAATGCCTGTAAATACAATTCCTGAACTTAATGTAGTAAATATCTGATTTTTATCCATTCCCGATGATACAAATTCTCCCGGCAACAATAAAAAAATTCCCTTAACAATAATCGGTAGCGCAACGGCTACAATAATCCACTTTACATTCACTGTAATACGAAGTATTCTGATATCTGTTTTTAGGAATTTACTTATTAATACATTTAGCAGGAAATACGAAAGTAATATATAAATAATACCGGCAATAATATTGCAGAACCCTATATTAATTCCAGTTAAATAAATCACACTGGCAACCAGTTGTGCACCAATCTGACAAAAACCAAGCACAAAAACAGCAGCAATAGAACCAATTATTACTTTATTTGTCTTCATTATGCCACCCCCTACATTGGTAAACCATATATAATGACATAAATAATAAACGACAATAAATCAACTGCCAATACTCCTATAATAACATACAGTACATATCTAAGTATTATCTTCATACGCTTTCCATTCGCACCTGTCAATATCTTGTTATCTATCACATCTCCAACTGTCATATGATTTATTTCATTTGTTGGTTCAATACCTTTTAACAAATAATCTGTTGTTACATCAAAAAAATTACTCATCAATATAATCTTTTCCAAATCCGGTGTGCTTTGTTCACTTTCCCATTTTGAAACAGCTTGTCTCGAAACACCAATTGCCTCCGCCAATTGCTCCTGCGATATTCCCTTTATCTTTCTTAAATTTTGAATTCTATCCGCAACCTTCATGTCACGCCTCCTTTATTTATTTCTGTAGCAAGTATATACTTACAGGCGGTTGCAATTCTATCACCCCAGCATGGAATATTGTAAACCATGTGTTGCTTTTGTATATTTAGTCATTTTCTGACATAAAACTTGCTTTAAATCAATATCACTCAATGAAATTCATTCTCATTATTCAAAAAATGCGGAGCAGTTTCCTACTCCGCACATCATCATACATATACCAGATCTTTCAGCACAATCTCCTCGGCAGTTCTCCTCACATTATTCATAAATACTTAGTTTCTTCAACCAACCTTCTCACTCGAACTCTCTATAACCATAACATAATTGTTAAATATTTGATTGCTTTTTAAGGATTTTTATTGCCATATTATCCATATTTTACGCCCTATTTGCAGTTTCAAAGCAAACAGGTATCATACGGGTATCACAAATTTTCTCTTTGACTGCCATATCTACATGGTGCTAGCACCATGTAATTGACACACCTAAAAGAAGAGTTATTTGCCTTGTTTCAACTTTTCTAATATAGCTATCACATTGGGCTGCGTTTGCATAAATTTTACACCACGCTTCAGCATACCCATAACCTTTTTTGCTTTCTGTTCAATCTCTTTAGCAGTATGCTCACTTGTCAGCATCAAATGATTTCCGGCTATTGTATATTCTCGCTCTATGTATTCATCTGTTATTGGAAACATATCTTGTATCAGAAACGCACTTTGCCTGCTATCATCTAATTTCACAATATGGATAATATCACAGGGCTTTCCTGCTTTCTCTTTCTTCTCCACAATTCGCTTATATTTATCAATCTGGCTAGACAAGGGTATCATCCAGTAAATTCCTCTGCTTGTATCTTCAAAGCAATAATAGTGTGGTCTATTTCCTGTCTTGTTTCCTTTGAGATACGGATCAGACATATCCTCAAAAAACTTGTCCTTTATAATATAAAATCCTGTTTTTTTTCACTTGTTCCAACCTCACTATGGAAAAAAGTCCCCCACCTTGCGGCGAAGGACTATACTTTTGACCCAACCACTTATATACCGCATATTGGTCAGCGGTAAACTTTCAACCCGACCATTTATATACCACATATCGGTCAGTGGTAAACTTTCTTTGTACCTACATTCTAACAAGCACAAAGAGGAAAGTCAATAAAACTTTCCATTAAAATTTTATGTCAATACTACATAACTTATGCTAAATTTACAAATTTTGTTTCTGGATCATCTTTTAAATATTTTTCAACGCCATATTTCTGCTAAATTCCATAACTCCGGCAATTCCCTGAGCCATAAATATACGTTGTGCTTCTGCGCTTGCTTTCTTTTTATTTTCATCCGACAAGTTATTGTATTCATGCAGAATTTCCTCTGATTTTTGAGAAAATTTTGTCCAAAATTTAATATATTCTCTCATTTCCTGCGTTTGGTCATTCATAATACTTAATTCCTCTCATTTCACATACTATAAACTATTGATGTTTCTTTATATATTCTTCCTTGACTATATCAATCGTTTTGCCACCTATACCGAAATTTTTATCAGATACCTCTTTAATTGTGGTAACAAAAAACTCCTGTGGTACTTTCATAATCTCAGAAGAAACTTCTGTCAATCGCTTAATTAGCAGCTCTTTTTGCTCGTCTGATAATGCTCCACTTTCGACCGTAATATATGGCATTTCCACTTTCCTCACTTTCCAATTACAAATTCAGTGCAATTGGGGCAATATTACCTGCCCCTATGCTTTTCTTTCCTTTTCTGCTGTTTCAGTTCAAACTGCCTCTGTTTCTCTGCCTCCCGTTGTTCTCGGTTCGTAATCTTACGTTCAGTTTTCAACTGCTCCTGTTGTAATTTCAAAGCCTGTTGCGATTTTGTACCTATCCCTGTATTCTGTACTTGTTTCCGCACTTCACGCTGTACCCGTTTAGGATTGCGACCAGCTTCTTTTACATTAGTTGCCACAGCCGGACTAAATCGTAACCGATAATAATTTTTCAGAACAAAATCATAAACCTCATAGTCTTTTGGTTCTGCACCAAACGTAACCTTACACACAGATAACCTTTCATCCAATACACGTTCAAAGACTCCCACCCAAAAGGGCTCTTCAAAAAATACTGTCAGCTTTCCCGAAACTTTTTCCATGACAATTCCTCCTTAAAATAATTGTAATAAACAAAGAACGGACGACCCTAAGGAGGGAGGGCTACTTACACCCAAATAGTGCGACTGGACTACCTACCAGTTCTGCAAGATTGCCTTGCGTTGTGTTTTTATCTTTGTCCCTATATATTACCACATAACCGCTTATTTTTCCATAAAAAAGCGGCAGAGCCGCATCAGCGACCCTTCTTTTGGCGGCACCATGTATGGCTGCCCAAAATGCGGGAAGCTTAAATTTGTCCCTTTCCGCTGCAAAAGCCGTTTCTGCCCCACTTGCGGCAACAAATACGCTATGGAGAGGACTACTAACATGTCCTTTAAACTGATAAACGTCCAGCACAGGCATTGTGTTTTTACTATTGATGAAAACCTGCGGGATTTTTTCCTGAAAGACCGCACACTCCTTAACTGCCTTTTTCATGCCGTAAGCAGCGTCATTCTGCGTATGTTCCACAAAATGAACAAATCCATGAACTACACGCCCGGGTTTATCCTTGTCCTCCATACTTTTGGGCGGGACTTGAAATGGAACCCGCATATCCACTGCCTCTTGTCGGAAGGTGGGCTGAGCGACAGCGATTTCTGGAAAAATGTAAAACATTTTAACTACACTTTCCTGCGCACCGCGCTCCTTAATGAAATGAAAGCCACAATCGGTCCGTCCTTCAAAAAAACAAAGGCACTCTGCTACCGAAACAACGAACACGGGTTCTATGTCTATGCAAAGCCAAACAAATGCGACCCAAAAACGGTTGTCAAATACATTGGGCGTTACCTTGGCAGGCCAGTAATTGCAACCTCCCGTATTGATAACTATGATGGGGAAAATGTCACATTCCATTACAACCGCCACGAAGATGACGCCTATGTACAGGAAACCATCCCTGTCATGGAATTTATCAGGCGCCTCATCCGGCATATTCCTGAAAAACACTTTAAAATGATACGTTACGGTGGCCTTTATGCGCACCACCGCAGCTCTGACAAAAAGTTGAACCGTGCTATTTCCAGAGAAAAGCACAGATTCCTGCGCAGTTTCAATGAATGGAGAAACGCCATCCTCTCCTCCTTCGGCTATGACCCGCTGAAATGCCCGGAATGCGGCACAACAATGCTCTTTTTAGAACTATATTTTGACCACAAGTGCGTTTCCCTTGAAGAACTCTATGAGCGGTCTATGTTCAAAGCCCGGGGAAACTGTCTTTTGCATAAAAAATCATCCACAGTTTCCTTTGTCTGTGGTACACTATAAAAAAACAAAGGAGCCTGCCACATGAAACCGGACATAGAGAAACTGCGCAAAAAATACATGAATAACCCACCTGAAGGAACGACTTCTACAGACATCCGCTCTATGAGCGACGAAGCTCTTCTGGATATGGATTATTTTCTAAATGATGATGAACTTGACGACGATTTTGGAGAAGACGGATTCTATATCTTCTAAATCCCATATCGTCTTTATTTCATGCCTTCATTCATTTTATCTAACGTTGTTCAAGATATTATCTATCATATCCTGTTTTCCACTGGTATAAGCTATTCTATCGCCTGCATACTTACTTTCCAGTTCTTCCTTTAACTTCTGATACTGCAAAGCTGCATTCTCATTAGCATTAAGATAATCTCTGAAATGAATATAATTATTCCACTCAGTTTTGTTCCATTTCACAACATGAATATGGTGTGTTCTAGTATCCTTTTCCATATCGCCCATTACATAAAGCAACTGATGTTCTACATCCGAACCTCGATAAAATATTCCTTCTTGTTGCAATTGCTCATTATATGACATTATTCTATCAAAATCAATTACTCCAACTGCAATATCAATAATCGGCTTAGACTTAATTGCAGGTATTGCTGTACTTCCAATATGTTGTATATCAATAGCATCATCACCTAATATTGATTTAAGTGTTTTGATTGTTTGAACAGCAGTCTCATCCCACTGTTTATCATATGATTCAAGTTGCACTGTTCCTCTTTTTAATCCTAATGACATAAAATACACTCCTCTTGACTTATCTATTCTGACCATCTCTTATAAAGGGATTCTTAATTTCTTTACTTAACAACTGATTGTATGCCTCTACCTTACGAAATGTATTTCCTAACATTTCCCGATTCCTGTATTCTCTAATAGCTTCCATATCAAACTCTGCATAAAAAATCCCCTCTGTGTTATCGTCAGCTAGCAAAACTGTGTTATCAACACATTTCCCGTTTCTATCCCAGCAAATTGGACTATATGCACAAGAACATCCAGCATTATCTCCATTCGGATTTGCCATAGCAACTGCAACCATATTTTCATATGCTCTTGTAGAAAGTGCTCTGATTCTTGGTTGCATTGAACCGCAATCATTTGGTACAAGAATAACTTCAGCACCTTTTAGCATCAGTATTCTTGCACTTTCCGGATACTCTCTGTCATAACAAATCATAATGCCTAATTGTATTCCTTCAAAATCACACACCTTAAACTCTTTCCCTGATTCAACATTTCTTTCATCTGCAAAATCACATGTATGCACCTTAGAATATTTCATTAATATATCGCCCGATTTATTGATAACAAATGCTGAGTTCTGCGGTTGCTTATTACCTTTTGTAAATGCAGTGAGTACTACGCCTATTTTATATTTTTTTGCATTCTCACATATTTTTGCAATTCTTATATCATCATCTGCAATGCTTTTTTCATATGACATAGGCAAATCATATCCTGTAATAAAGCATTCCGGCAATAAAAGAATATCTGCATGGTTTTCCGAAGCCTCTTTCATTGCCATAATGATACTTTCGATATTCTTATCTATTTGTGCATTAATAGCACATTTTTGTAATATTGCAACTTTAAACATTTTTATTTCCTTTCCTTCTATGCTAATTCTCTACACACAACTTAACTTTACTCCACCTCAAAAATAGAGCCAAACTAGAGCCATTTTATAAAACAAATGCCGGAAACCCGCATAAATACAGGCTTTCGGCATTTTTGTCCGTTACTCGAACTCGGCGTGTTCTTTGCTATTCTTAACTATATTTGTTTAGGTTTTATGTAAATGCACACCTGTTTTTACTTCAATTACATCATTTATTCTGGCTTACTGATTTTCTGTTGCCAAATTGTTGCCATAAATAAATTTTTCATTTTGTAAATTTAATATATCTCCAAGACAAATATATGTTTGAATAATACACCTCATCGCATCTTGCCTTGACACATCAGAATGAACGCCTTTACACTGCAAGTTGCTTAAATTATCCATCCAATCTAACAGATAAATTATATTACTCCCCACTAAGCTTTTTGAAGTTGATTTATCCTCCATTTTTTCAATAACAGCAGATAATTTATTTTTATAATGATCACCACTCACATCTATATCTTTTCCAGATTTAGTCTTATACATCTTATCTTCATAACTGGGAAAATATTTATCAAATAATTCTTTGGCTGTATTTTCAAAGAGTCTCCTGCATGTAGCCAATGCCTGTGAGTATAACTCTGGATTACCCGAATTGATTTTGTCCTCTATTGCTTGTAATTTTAGTATTGTATCTTTTGATAAATCTGAAAAATGATTTTCGACTTTTTCTCTATATTCTGAGAAAATACCAGCCGCAACATTTCCAAACGACACTTCTATCTGTTTTTTCAATGCATAGTCATAATATCTAGATTTCAATATAGACAATCGCTTTTCGTTTAATGCAATATTTGAAACAATGTTATTTGTAGAACGTGTGACCGAACTCGTTAAATTATTTACTGCACCCAATGCATAGTCCCCCGAAATAGCCGTTCCTTGCGTACTAAAATTATTGACTGCTTTATGTTGTGCAACAATTTTTTCTTCTAATTCCGATGCAATTTCTGTGAAAATAACTTTGTTACCATCGTCAATATAACCCCGCCCATTTTTATAAGCTATGTTCCACGCATCACTTTGAATATGTTTTCCATCATCAGTTCTCGGATATCCTCCATATTCATATTGCAACCAAATAATGGCATCATAATCATTTAAAAGTCGTGAAATCTTTAGACATTGTAATAAAGCTGATGAAGTAGTAATCGAATTTTCTTCTATCCCATCCAAAACCTTTTCACATGCTTCTAAAGCTTTTTCTGCTTTCGTCATATCCTATCTCTTCGTATAATAAGTTTGTAAGCAAGAAAAATCAGCTTACAGACTTATTCTTTTTTATGGTATAGAGGTAAAGGATGTCTAAGAGGAGTTCTCCTCATCCCATTCCCATCTATACGGTCAATTGTTACATTTATTAATAGTTAATCCTGTGTTATGATATCAGTAGAGTCTGATGTCCGAAGGCACTGCTTTCTCTCCTTTCAGCCGGCTTTGTCCGAGACTGCTTTCGAAGCATGCAGCCTGGCACATATGGCACATTCTGCTTACACAGAAGTTGCATCTCCAGCCGTAGCACCAGCAAAAAATGCTGACTGGATGAATGCTTATTACGCGAGGTTTCAGTCACCATATGCAGCACAGGATAAACCTTCACTTAAGACTTCACAAATCCAGTTCAGAAAGGAGCGTGATAACATGATAAAGATCAACTATATGTCCACTTTGTTTGTTGGTATTGATGTAAGTTCAAAGTCTAATGTAGTTTGTGCTATGGACTTTGATGAAAACCAATACATATCCTCATCTTTCAAAAACAATCAGCCTGGTGCTGATGAGAGTCCACATCTGTTTATAGCATTCATATTGCAAACTTCCTGTCAACATGCGAAGTTCTAATGCCTTATAAACCTTATGTGTACTGTTTAAACCCTAAAGCAACCGCTAACTACCGCAAAAGTTATATCGCTATGGAAAAGTCGGATCCGATGGATGCATATCTCATAGCTGATTTTGCTCGTTGTGGTCGTACAAAGAAATGTGAACCTTGGCGTGGTGGTCAATTTTTAACATTAAAACGCCTCACCAGGCATCGTCTGCATCTGGCTGAATGCATCACTAGAGAAAAAACTTATATGGTTTCAAACCTCTATTTGAAGTTTAGCGAACTTCAGCTTTTAGATGATGGTGCACAGCCTTTCAGCAACATTTATGGTGCTACATCCTCTGCCGTTTTAACAGAGTTTTTGTCTCTTCAGGAAATCATAGATGCCTCTGAAGAAGAATTACTGCAATTTCTGGCTCAAAAAAGCAGAAACCGTATCAAGGATATATCAAAAACCTCTGAGCTGTTAAAGAAAGCTGCAAGAGATTCTTACCGGTTAGACAAATGCATGTATGAGCCACTCAGCATATCATTAGCAAGCTCATTTAACTGCATTCAGACCTACCACAAGGAAATTAAACTGATAGATCAGGCTATAGAGAAATGTATCAATGGCATGAATCCACATGCTTTTACAGTTCTCAAATCAATTCCGGGAATAGGTCCTGTCTATGCTGCCGGCATCCTGTCTGAAATAGGCGATATTAACGCATTTCATTCTTCAGATGCACTGGCTAAGTACGCTGGTTTAATTTGGCTTAAAAACGATTCCGGAGACTTCGTTTCCGAAGACAACCGTGTGTCCAAAGCTGGTAACACATATCTTCGTTATTATCTCGGAGAAGCTGCCAACAGCGTAAGACGCCATATTCCTGAATATAAAGAATTCTATTCTAAAAAATATGCTGAAGTTACCAAACATCAGCACAAGAGAGCACTCGCACTTACATCTCGTAAATTCGTACGACTCGTTTTTGGATTGCTGGTCAAAAACCAACTGTACACCGGTGAAAAATTGGACACCGAATTTAATAAGGAGTCGAACTGACATTCGGGAAAATGCTGATTTTCGCGTATGTTTATTAAGTGTACCTTTTTTTCTTAGATTCGTATAAAAATCTTTTTTAATTTAATCTTGACATATCACCAGAATGCTATTATCAATATTATATTGGCAACAAAAAACCTGCAAATAATATGATTTTAAATGTGGCAGGCAATTTCCTAGAAAACCTGCCACATAAAATAAATTATGCACTCTCGTACTACTCGAACTCGGTACATATCATCGTTCTTTTGACTGCCACTTCATGTTTTTCCGTCATTTTTGTACCCTATTTCCGCAATAAGTCACCTCGTCCATATGGTTATTCTGATTTTTATTACCAAAACATTACCAAATGGCGGTAACATTACCACTCAAATTTAGCCATTTCAAACTGGCTGCAAATCAGCTAATTCCTCCACTCGCTCCACAGACAGTTCCAGATACTCTGCAATCTCCTCAAACGTAAGTTTCCCTTTGGCAATCATTTTCAATGCAGATTCCTCTTTTTCCTTTGTTGCTATTCTTTTGCCATATTCTTCCATTGCTTTACACACTTGGTTTCGACCTCCTTCCGTCTCTTTGAAATGCCTGACTGGATTCGCAAGTTCCTGATAAAACATATCAACTGCACTTGTACACCGAAAATCATGCATCAGTTTTCCAACCGGATCACTGTCATCTTTGTAGCTTCCATTCATATATATAATATGTGAGCCATCCCCAAACAATGTCCCCGCTTCCTGGACTGTCCTTTCCACATGATACATTGACAGCCCCATTTTCATATAATCATTCTTTGTAATGAAAATGACATACGAATCATGGATTTCCTTAAATTTCTGCTTTTCTTTCAGCATCTTAGTGTCTAACATACTGCTGTGGAATCTGGCTCTATGTATATCTGCCTCGGCATCATCATTCTGTACCTCGATGTCGTACACTTTCCCGTCAGAATCTTCTGCATAAATATCCAGTTTAATGGAACGACCTCCTGTAACTGGATTTTTATATTCCCTCTGTGCAACCACTTCTATGACTTTCAAATCACTTCTGCCAAGAATAATGTTTAAGACAAGCTCCGTCGCCTCTATATTCCGATCAAAGACGATTGTCATAAAGTCATCATCTAGAAGGGTAAACCCTGCCAATAATTTCAAATCTTCTTCCTTATACTTCAATTCAACTGTATCACTCAAAAATATCACCTGCTTTCTCGTGATAGGCTCATCCTTATTATAACCTCATTTCTTTTTCTCCACAACCTAATTTTTATTTTGTCGGTCTCTTTGAACTGTATCAGCCATCCTCTACCAGATTTTTCAAATTTAACATATTCCGAAACTGCTCTAATTCCAAATCTGCTTTCCAATGTTGGTTATCTGTGTCGGGTATCTTATCAAACAGATACGCTGCTCCATTGACAATATCCACTACCGTAATTGCCATAGCAAGATAATCCTGCTTCATTTCCTTGTAAGTATCTTCAGACAATGAAAAATCGCCAGACTGTAATTGTCTGACGATTTCTTTCATTGTGCACTGCATTTCCTGTAGTGCATCCACAATCCGCTTAATATTTACCTGACTTCCCACCACTACAATGTTGGAATAAATACAGCTTCGGGCGATAAAATCTTTCTTATGATATCCGCTCATTGCCACCCATTCCTCTATCAAGGCTCTCTGCCAATCACTGGGACGAAAAGCAATGGTTTGATTTTTATGTTTCCCCGGCATTATCTGTGTCCTCCTCTTCTGAATCCTCCTCATTCAATCCGTTTAGCTGATCGGCTAAATCTCTTGCCTGATTCGGATATAAATGCGAATAAGTATTTAACGTAGTCTGGATTTTTTCATGTCCTAACCGTTCCGCTACCATTAAAGGCTGTGCCCCAAGCTTTGAAATTAACAAACTTGCGTGGGAATGACGTAAATCATGCAGACGTATTCTCTTTACGCCTGATAGTTCTACACCACGGAGCATTTCATGTTCCAGATAGGATTTTGTCACCATAAAAAGCCTGTCGGTTTTCATCATGCCATATAAGCGGCTGGTATAGTCTTTCATCTCTTCAACCAGAAAATCTGGAAGTGTGATAATCCGTTTACTTTTTTCTGTCTTAGGCTCTGTCACCACATCTTTTCCTTTGGTCCGCTGATATGATTTGTTAATCCGAAGCGTTTTCTCCTCTGCATCAAAATTATTTAGAGTAAGAGCTAATAATTCTCCAATTCGGATTCCAGTCCAGAACAACGTTTTGAATGCCATATAGGAAACTGGTTTATCCTTTACACACTCCACAAAAATTTCAAATTCTTCCTGTGTCCAGAATTTCATGGAATCAGCCTGTGATTTTCCCATTGAGCCAGCCTGTACGCATGGATTTTTCGGCAAATCATAATACTTCACTGCATAGTTAAAAATAGCACTAAGCTGATTATTAATTGTCTTTAGATAGGTTGGGGCATACCCTTCTTTCATCAACTGGTTTTGCCATTTTCTTATGTCTGCTGCCTTAATATCCATAATCTTCCGTCTTCCAAAATAGGGCAGAATTTTTAATTCTACTATGTATTCCTTTGTACGGAATGTATTTTCCCGCAATCGCTGTGTCATGTCTGTCCGATACAATTCCCAAAATGCCTGAAAGTTCATATCTAAATTTGATGCCTGTTGAAGCTTAAATTGTTCTCCCCATGCCAACGCCTCACGTTTTGTCTTGAAGCCGCGTTTATGCTTCAATTTCTTCTTTCCTGTATGGTCTGCCACATAAACAAAGACTTCCCATTTTCCTGCGCCCTCACCATATTTCTTTACATGCAAGATACCACATCCTTTCTTTAAATCCTCCCCAGAGCATGTCAAGCTCTGGGGTCTTGCTACATATGCTATTTCCTATACTGACCGTATATTTGTCATTTATGGATTCTGTACTGCCAGTCCATAGTAATGTTTATTAAAGAACTGCTTTGGGATTTTTCCGGCAATTACAATAAATCCCTTTGTTTCCAATTCCTCATTTAAGTCCCTTACCACTTGATATGCCTTACCTCTTGACACATCAAGCATTTCCTGTACTTCTGAGGCTGTGTAATATAAACATCCTTGCATAATCTACCTCCTTTATATCATCAATATATTTTTTTGAATTTCGTATTAATGAGTATTACTGACATACTTGACACACTTTTTCGCACCTTTGATTTTCATAGTTTTTACACATCCGCTGTATAATTTTCTTGAAAACATAAGTTAGAAAAAGTGTGTCAGGTGTGTAAATCAATAACCCTCATCTACGCCAGTATCATCTGACACAATATCTAACAATCTGATACCCCGTATTCCTCGTTTGCTCCCACTGCTGTATTTTTCCACACCGTACTTACTTTTCAAATATGGAATAAACTGATTCGTGGATAAGGCTTTATATTCAAAATTCCGCTTGCAAAATTGCTGATATCTGACATACAACTCTTGCGTGTAAGCAACCGCATCTGATTCAAGCTGACACTCTGATTCAACAAATTCCTCTATGCCATTCAGATAAATCTGTGGATTAAAGTAATCCTCTGTATCAACTACCTCAGAGAAATTAAACCTATTCTCCACTAAATCATGCAACGCTTCCAATGCCAGCGTTATCATATAATTTCGCCCAACTAGCAGTTTAGCGAGAATGTCTGGATCACGTTCTTCCTTTGGAATAGAAACATCCAATGGAAAAATTATCAGACGGTTAATCAAGGGTTGTAAATCCTCGCTGGTTGCAAAAGTCAGCATTCCATTTCCTGCCCACACCAATTTGCAGTCCGGTCGCAACTGCACCGCTGACTGATAAATCTGACGGGTTCGGATTTTATCAGATGAAGTAATTTTTTTGATTAAAGCAATATCCTCTGACTTCAAAGGCTTATTGGTAGCAACATCTTCATCCGCACAAACTTTGATTCCAACAAGCTCCCCTGTTGCATATTTACTATTTAACTCCTTGATCGAGCAAGCCATGTACAAATTTTCTCCGATAACCTGTTCAATAAATCTGCACACTGTACTTTTCCCTGCATCCGGGGCACCGAGAAAATAAAAACAAGCTTTTTTATTCTCGTAATTAGAAAGACAGAAACCGAGAATCTCACAAAACAACCGTTTTCGCTCCTCTAACCCTGCACAAAATGTATTCAGAAAATTATCAATAACCTTCTTGCCAGAAACATCCGTTTCATCATACTCGATTGCAAGCATCGAAAAAATATAGTCCTCCTCCCAAAATTGGTTTTCATAAAAGTGTTTTTCCCTTATATTAAAAGTACCATTGGGAAATATAACTACATCCCGATTTGTTGGAACTTCATCTAAACTGATAACTGCAATCTCTGGATCACTCAGCAATTGATTATGAATTTCCGAATAATCTTTAAATAAACGATTGGTTTTCTCTGCCAAAACTTCTTTAAAACATGCAGCAGCTAGTTTTCGGTCGCTGATGTCTTCATAAATTTTCCCTCCAAAAACATATAGTTTTTTTGAACCGACACATATCAACCTCAAGCGACTTTTTATGATTTTTACAAGAGAATCAATATTTTGCTCCCTGTTTCCACTCCGAGTAAGTTCATCCCATTTCTGTTCAGAAAACTCCTCTCTAAAACTTTTTTTATATGATTTATCCTTTTTTTCTTTTCTGGTCTGATGCATATTTTCAGAATCAAACCAGCAGTTAATTTTCTGATTGCAAGCATTCTCTTTTTCCTTCGTGATATCCTTGCCAAAAAACTGTGCCCCATATACAACCTGTTTTTTCTTATCTACAGGATGTTTTTGTAAAGAAACATCCTCTTCTGCCAAGGACTTTCGTTCCTCAACTGTATTGTCTTCAAAATATCTTTTTGTGACCGTAGATAATTGCTTCCTGCTGACATGGGATTTTGGAACGGAATAACTTTTGGCTGAAAAAGATTTCCTTGTTTCATCCGTTGCAAACTCTGATAATTTGTCTTTCATCTGTATTCACTCCCCCTATCCGCACAGACTAATAAAAAGTCTGAACATAAACTCTGCTGTCCGTGAATCTGCCGTCACAGAACACATATTCATCCCACAAGCTGTATCTTTCAGAAGGCAAAGATAATATCCATTCCTTCTATGATACAACTCCGTTTCCAAAAACACCCCAATCTCCACATCATTTTCAAAGCGAAAAAGCTGTTGCCCAGAATCATCATTATTTGGCAATAATATAAAGGCTTCTTCTGCATCGCCCAAAAAAATTAGCATACAATTATCATCCAACGATTGAGCTGCTTCATCTCCAAGCTCTTCACCATTATTAAAAATAAAACATGCATCTTTTTTTCGGATTGTGACAATGCATTGTTTTAGTCCGCTCCTCAGTCCCTTTCCAACCACTTGTTTCCCAGGAATCAGCAACAATGGATCAGTTCCGTAATATACCTTATGAAAATCTTCTTTTGCGACTTCGTTTACACAAAAGATTTCACGAAAGTTCTCTTTTTTACTAGGGCTGGATATAGCTACAGCAGGAACTCCCATATCATAGTCATCTGTTACAAAATTCAAAAAATCCATATTGACCTCCTTGTATATACAATCAACGATTGTGTTTTTTAGTAAATCTTGATAAAATTGGAGTGCACCACCAATAAAGTAATTTTAACAGCAAAATGCTACAATGTCAGGTTATCCACTACCATGTATGATCTAACACGACAAACGCATGAGTAAATAAATTATGAACAAAAATGTTCCATTATCCGTTA
>CAMWHJ010000048.1 GCA_947174015.1 uncultured Lachnospiraceae bacterium
TTTTTCTTACGGTCTGTGCAGTAAATGCACAGACCTACTGAACAGTTACCTTTTTCTTCCAGTTTTCTCACTCAATCCCAATATTTTACTAAATATTCCTCTGGCTGCTGCTTCGTAAGGCAGTACCCAGCTCTAATTTTTACCTGGATTGCTCCACGATTTTCCTGAAACCCATTGCAGGCTTTCAGGATTTTTTAGAAAATGAATATTTTGAGGATGAAAATGCATTTTTTCATTACTATTCAATGGTACATGATGAAAACTTGTTGATAGATGGATTTTACTTCTTGCCTTTTTATTCCTACTGTGATAAGTTAAGGAAAATGCAAGATACTATTGTCAGGAGGTAGACAAATGGAACAAAGGAATTTAACTATGCTAACGGATTTATATGAGCTTACCATGATGCAGGGTTATTTTTGCTCTGGTAATCAACAAAGGGTCATCTTTGATGTTTTTTATAGAACCAATCCCTCCCGAAGTGCCTATGGCATTATGGCTGGCTTGGAACAACTAATTTCTTATATCAAGGAGCTTTCCTTCTCAAAAGACGATATTGCTTATCTGAGAAGTACTGGAATTTTTATGGAAGAATTTCTGAAATTTCTGGCAGATTTCCACTTTACCGGAGACATCTATGCCATTCCCGAAGGCAGCGTGATTTTTCCAAGGGAACCGCTGATTAAGGTGGTGGCACCTATTATGGAAGCTCAGCTGATAGAGACTGCTATGTTGAATATTATAAATCACCAAAGCCTAATTGCTACCAAAGCATCTCGTGTGGTCTATGCTGCCAAGGGCGATGGCATTATGGAATTTGGTCTTCGGCGGGCACAGGGTCCCGATGCCGGCACCTATGGTGCAAGAGCTGCTGTCATCGGAGGCTGTATTGGCACCTCCAATGTACTGGCTGGACAGCTTTTTGATGTGCCTGTAAAAGGAACCCATGCCCATAGTTGGATTATGAGTTTTCCTGATGAGTATACTGCCTTTTCCACCTATGCAAAGCTTTATCCCTCTGCCTGCATTCTTCTGGTGGACACCTATGATACCTTAAAATCCGGTGTGCCCAATGCCATCCGGGTATTTCAAGAAATGAAAGATGCCGGAATTCCTCTTCATAATTATGGCATCCGTTTAGACAGCGGCGATTTGTCTTACTTATCAAAGCAGGCCCGGAAAATGCTGGATGCTGCTGGCTTTACCGATGCAGTGATTTCTGCCTCCAGTGATTTGGACGAGTATCTCATTGACAGCTTAAAAACCCAAGGAGCTGCCATTACCTCTTGGGGTGTGGGCACAAACCTGATTACCTGCAGGGATAATCCATCCTTTGGCGGAGTGTACAAGCTTGCAGCAGTAGAGGAAAATGGCAGATTTGTGCCTAAAATTAAGCTATCTGAAAATTCTGAAAAAATTACCAATCCGGGCAATAAGAAGATTTATCGTGTCTATGAAAAAGAAAGTGGTAAGATTAAGGCTGACTTGATTGCTTTAGAGGAGGAAACTTTGTCTGAGGATTGTGATTTGCTTTTGTTTGACCCCATTGAGACTTGGAAGAAAACTCGAATGAAACCGGGAAGCTATATTTTGCGTCTGATGCTGCAGCCTGTCTTTTTGCAGGGAAAGTGTGTGTACACTTCACCTTCTGTAATGGAGATAAGGGATTACTGTCAACAGGAGCTTAATACTCTTTGGGAGGAAAGCCGAAGATTAATCAATCCTCAAGAGGTTCATGTGGACTTGACTACAAAGCTTTATGAACTTAAGAAAGAATTGCTTGATACAATGAAATGATCTCTCCATGTGCATATTCAAAAGAACACCACTTATATGATTGCAACATCAATCATGTAAGTGGGATTCTTGTAAAATATCTCCACACATAATGAGAATAAATTTCCATGTGTATACGAACTACGTCACTGAGTATACTGTTATGAAAGTAAATCTACCTGCATATTTTTCAATCATCCAAATAACTTTTTAACCTTTCTACCAGTTCATATACCATGGTTCCCGGATCATATTCGGATGGTCTGTTCTTTTCCCGGCAGAAATCTGCCATTCTTCGCTTTGCATTCTTGATGGCAGTATTTACTCCATCATAAATATTTACCATGCTATAAATATCTTCATAATTTTTATGATAAATACCATCTCCTAATTGATTCTGCTTAAAAATCTCACTTATCTTTTCTGTCCAATCATCTCTGTGAAGTGCTGAATCACTATAATAAAAATGCAAATACAACCAATACTCGAAAGACTGATTGTTTCAAGCAATATTATATCCTTTCTCTGCACCCTCCTTGATTGCTTCATCAAAATCGTCGAAATCATCTTTATCAAAAACAACCCATATATTTTGATAAAGAATCTTGGCATCTTTTACGATACGGTCAGTTACTTGAATTAATTTCCCCGTTCCACAACCTTCACCATGTATGTCAAGCAGGGGAACTTCTATTACATCAATCCTTCCGCCAATTTTTTCTTTAATTAATTTTTGCATACCTTTAAAATATAAAGGTTCTGTACGTTCTCCTTCTGTAACTATTAAGAAAGAATTAGCTTTCGCCGTTTTGTATTCATGTTGTCTCTTTTTTCTTTCTTCTCTTCGTTTTTTGAACAAATCATCAGAACCCATCTAGTCACCTTCTTCCATGGCATACTCCGTAAGAAAAGGAATTCCACCATATACACCAGCCAAATAGTCTTTTTCAAAGGAAGCATCTGATCTTACTTTAAAATCTGATAGTGCATACAATTCCGAATATCCATATTCATCCTTTTGAACAAACCATATCTGATCCCTTCGGAAGAACTTTTTATCCATTAATGTTGTATCATGAGTTGTATAAATTAACTGTGCACTGGATTTTTCATTATAGAACAAATCAATAATAAACTTCAATAACAATGGATGTAATTTTACATTTAACTCATCCACAAAAATGGAACTATTATTCATAATTGCAATCTGGGAATATATAAAAAATATGATACTCTTGATTGTTCCCTCTGATTCACAATACAAATCTAATGAATACTCTTCCCCATCTTTTCCTTGATGAAATGTTACAAATGTAACTTCATTATCATTTTCAAAATAATTGATATCTTTAATTCCTGTGTCTATGGCACGAAGGAACTGAACCAATTTATCTTTGTTTTCATCAATAATTTGAGGTAATAAAACCTCTAAAAGTCCTGTATCCTCACAAAAATCTGCTGGAACAACTAAAGTATCCATAATTCCAGAATATACCTTTCTAAAAACATCTTCCTTCAATTTCAGTTTATTAAAGAATGAAAGCACCAATGTTTCTGCTGGAATCTGTTCTTTATATATATCACATTCTTTTCTGACAGATGCACCAAATGTTACATGTTCTGTTGTTCTCTCAAAAATACAAACATTTCTTTTGGTATTGAGGTTCTTCCTATATAGCCACTCTGTAACAATACATTCATCATTATATTCAAATCCATAACGATATTCAAAATTCTCCAAAATTTCAACAATTTGAAATTCTGAATTTTCATTATTGTTTTCAAAAGAAAAAGGAATGTAAAACTTTTCTATTGTTGAACGTGCACCAGCATCAATATTATTCAAAGATTCTGCAACAATCCTCTGAAAATATTTCATGGCTAAATGCAAATTTGATTTTCCGCTTGCATTGGCTCCATATATTGCAGCAACCTTGAGAAACTTCTCCTTGGTTCCATTATCGTTCAAATTACTTTGGTGTTCCTTGTATGCATTAATTGCTGTCATATCCAATATTGTTTCATCCTTAAAAGACAAAACATTTTTTACCATAAACTGTACCAACATATCACAACACCTCCTTCATAATATATAATATACTTATATTATATATTATGTCAATTTTTTTGTGAATTTTTCTCCATTTTTTGAATATAAATTTTACTCTCTTAAATACTTTATTTTTTGTTTCGCTTTAATATTTCACCTGATTTTCAATTTGTCCGAGAATTTATCCACTTCTGCATTTTGCATGCTTTAAAGAATATCTTCATTTAAATCTTTTCACATGCTGCACACCTTTCACATATGTTGATTCAGCATATTCCAATCAGCGGTTAATAAATCCCTGTGTTCTGATAAAAGTTTTTGTTTTGCAATAAAAATCCCCTTGAATTAACATTTCTTTTACATTAATCCAAGAGGACTGACCTCTAAATATTTTGTTTACACAACTGCACCATACCTTACAGTTACATATGCAAAACCATATAAAAACGACTTTGGTATTGCACCCATGAAAATTGCTGCACAGTGGGGGCAGGCAAACTACTGCTCCATCTGTCTCCCCAAAAATCCTGCGGCAGACACAGCCAGCTTTTTCTCCGTCTCCCCAACTTTTTCTTCCTTGCTTAAGATGATAACCGAACCAATGGCATCTCCCTCAGCAATGATGGGACAAATGACCTCTCCTCTGTATTCGTTCATATCCTGCTCTGCCACCGAAACGAAATTCTTTTCTCCTGCCGCTGCCATCACCGTATCTCTCCCCTGCATAATATGCTCTACCTGTGCCCCCACTGGCTTATTAAGAAACTCCCGCTTTGCACCTCCTGCCACAGCAATAATTTGATCCCGGTCTGCAATACATACCACATGACCGCTGGTTTGTGCCAACGTATCTGCATATTGCTTGGCAAAATCTCCCAGTTCCCCTATGGGAGAATATTTCTTTAAGATAATTTCCCCTTCTCGATCCGTGAAAATTTCCAGTGGATCTCCCTCTCTGATTCTTAAGGTTCTTCGAATTTCTTTTGGAACTACCACTCTTCCCAAATCATCTATACGGCGTACAATTCCTGTTGCTTTCATGCTGCTTTTTCCTCCATTTTACTTGTATATTGTGACTTTTGCTCTGTCTTGAACATTTGCATGAGCTATATTTCTAGTATCTGTAAATGGTGGATTATTATACAAAAGATTTTTATGGATTTTTTCTCTTAAGTTATTTATGACAATGCCCTCCGCAGTTTTTACAGTCGCATCCACATTGAAGTGATTTGCCGTTTTTCTTATCTTTAATCATACTGCCAATGGCAACCGCTACCATAAGTACCACCACTGTACCTGCAATCCATGTTCCCATGATACAACCTCCTTAAATGAATTTCCTTTAACTATTCAGTACCTTCATAGTTACAAGCAAAGAACCATGCAAAATTGCTTTTTGGGTATTGCACCCATAAAAATTGCTACGCAATGGGTGCAAGCAGGCAATCAAACTGATTCACAGTTTGATTACTTTAGGCAATGGTTCTTTGCCTGTAATATCCACTTTTTCTTACGGTCTGTGCAGCAAATGCACAGACCTACTGAACAGTTACAAATTCCTGTTGATTTATGTGCCTTATCGTTACCCAATTTTTACTATTTTGCACTGACTGCCTTTTTCAAACCAATATCTAATGTCCGGCTTTCCTTGTAAGGTCTAAATAAGAGATAGATAAATCCCATCACAAACAAGAAAGCAACCACCGTACCAATCCCGAAAGTTCCCTCAATTATCAGTGAACCAATCTGGAAGATACACAATGCCACAATATAGGCTAAAACACACTGATATCCCACTGCAAACCAGAACCATTTTGCATTGTTCATTTCTCTTTTAATGGCTCCCATCGCTGCAAAGCAAGGGGCGCACAATAAGTTAAATGCCATAAAGGAATATGCTGCAATCTGTGATAATCCTCCAAAGTCAAGGACACCAAACACACCTACTACTTCTTCCTTTGCTACCAATCCCATGATTGTTGCCACTGTTGCCCTTACGTCTGCAAATCCAAGCGGTGCAAAAATCCATTTTATAGCGTTTCCTATCACACCTAAAATACTATTGTCCAATTCCATATCCGGGTCAAATGCAAATGCTCCGTCCACTATACCAAAGCAGGAACCTGCCCAGATAATAATAGAGGATATTAAAATAATGGTACCAGCCTTTTTAATAAAGGACCATCCTCTTTCCCACATGCTTCGCAACACATTTCCCGCCGTTGGCATATGATATGCTGGCAGCTCCATAACGAATGGTGCAGGCTCCCCTGCAAACATCTTTGTCTTTTTTAAGATAATACCGGAGCATACAATGGCTGCCACTCCAAGCAGGTATGCAGAGTATGCCACCCATGCAGAATTATCAAATAATGCTGCTGCAATCAATGCAATAATTGGCATCTTAGCACCACAGGGAATAAAGGTTGTGGTCATAATTGTCATTTTACGGTCCCTGTCATTTTCAATGGTACGAGATGCCATAATACCCGGCACACCACATCCACTTCCAATCAACATAGGAATAAAGGATTTACCGGAAAGACCAAACTTACGGAAGATTCTATCCATGATAAAGGCAACTCTCGCCATATATCCACAAGCCTCTAAGAAAGCAAGGAGAATAAACAGAACAAGCATCTGAGGCACAAAACCAAGTACCGCACCAACACCGCCTACAATACCGTCTAAGATTAAGCCCTTTAACAAATCATTACAGCCAATCTTATCTAATACCCATTCTACACCTATGGGAATGCCCGGAACCCAAACACCAAATTCCGAAGTATCCGGTGCATTTTCCAAGGATGCTTCCACCGTATCCGTCACATCAAAACCTGCCTCTGCCAAAGAATCTGCATAAATTCCAAAGTTTTCATCAAAAGCACCAAAGTCTTCCTCCTCAATCGCACCCAAAACTTCTTCTGCACCTACAACTCCAGCTTCCTCGGCTTCAGAAATCACAGCTATCACATCATCTGTCCATACATTCCCAACCGCATACTCTGTCATAGCCTCATCATAAGCACCGGAGCCAATACCGAATAAATGCCATCCGTCACCAAACACACCATCATTTGCCCAATCTGTTGCCACAGTACCCACCGTAGTCACAGAAATATAGTACACAATAAACATAACTACTGCAAAAATTGGCAGTGCTAAAAACCTGTTTGTTACAATTTTATCAATCTTATCTGAAATAGTCAATTTCTCTGCATTTTTATTTTTCTTTACACAGTCCCCAATAATAGAGGAAATATACTGATATCTCTCATTGGTGATAATACTCTCGGTATCATCATCAAACTTCGCTTCCAACTCCTGAATTTCCTTACTGACATTTGGAACCTGCTTTAACTGTTCTGTAATCTTATCGTCTCTTTCCAAAAGTTTAATGGCAAAAAATCTTTTCTGCTCCTCTGACACATCACCGCCAAGTTTTGCTGCCACAGCATCAATAACTTCTTCCACATCCTGTGCAAAAGTGTGCACTACCTGATTTTTCTTTCCCAATTTTGCCACATCTAATGCACACTGGGCAGCCTTGTCAATTCCGGTTCCCTTTAAAGCAGAAATTTCCACTACTTCACAGCCTAATTTCCTGGAAAGCTTATCAATATGTATTTTCTCACCAGTCTTTTCTAAAATATCCATCATGTTCACTGCCATCACCACCGGAACCCCCAATTCCAGCAACTGAGTGGAGAGATACAGATTTCTCTCAATGTTGGTACCATCCACAATATTTAAGATGGCATCCGGTCTTTCATTGATTAAATAATTTCTTGCCACCACTTCCTCTAAGGTATACGGTGAGAGGGAGTAGATTCCGGGCAAATCCATAATAATGACTTCTTTATTTCCCTTAAGTCTGCCTTCCTTTTTCTCTACTGTTACACCTGGCCAGTTGCCAACAAACTGGTTGGAACCTGTCAGTGCATTAAATAATGTTGTTTTACCGCAGTTTGGATTACCTGCAAGTGCAATTTTAACTGACATAATTTTTCTCCTTTCCTTCGTTTCCGTTACCCTTAACTTTAAATTACTTTCACGCTGATGATTATTCTACTTGAATCATTTCAGCATCTGCTTTACGCAGAGATAACTCGTAACCTCGAACTGTTACCTCAACCGGATCACCAAGAGGGGCTACCTTTCTCACATAGATATCCACGCCCTTTGTGATACCCATATCCATGATTCTTCGCTTTACCGGTCCTTCACCTGTAAGCTTTTTTACCTTAACTGTATCGCCCACAGCCGTTTCCTTTAATGTCTTCATATTCTATCACTCCTCCTTATATCATAATTTTATTTGCCATATCCTTACCGATTGCAATTCTGGAATCCTTCACATTCACAATTATATTGCCTGCTGTTTGGGATACCACTGTCACCGTTCCGCCCACTACAAAGCCAAGACTTTCCAAAAATCTCCTGGCTTCTTCTTTTCCGCCAACCTTTTTGATTACATTGGACTCTCCTTTTTTCGCCATAGTCAGAGGCATCATACATCATCTTCCTTCTCTTGGTTCTTATTGATATAGATTTTCATTTTCAATAGTTAGTATATTCTAACTCTATGTAGTTGTCAATAACTTTTTTGATAATATTTATCAATATCATGACATTGACCTGTGAACTGTTACTATTACAATGGTTTTTCTCAAAACCTTTTCAGAAATATTTGTATTTATAAGGGGTTCGTGATATAATTCTTTTAGCTATTCCGTTTGGAATTGTACCATCCACAAGGAAAGCTCACAATGTACTGAAACAGTTACGAGTTACTTATTATATAGCAGGAAGAAACTACGAGGTGTGAAATATGCATGTAAATGAGTCCGCAGAAAATTATTTAGAAACCATACTAATGTTAAGTCAGAAACTGCCGGTGGTTCGCTCCGTAGACATTGCCAATGAACTTGGCTATAAAAAATCCAGTGTGAGCATTGCTATGAAGAATCTTCGGGAGAAAGGACATATTCTTGTCAGTGATGCTGGTTTTATCACTTTAACCCAGTCAGGACAGGACATTGCAGAAATGATCTATGAACGTCACAAATTCCTTTCCTCCTGGCTGGTCAGTCTTGGGGTGGACGAATCCATTGCTGTTGCAGATGCTTGTAAAATCGAGCACATTATCAGCAAAGAGAGCTTTGAGGCAATTAAAACATTCGCCAAACCCAAAGAAAACATGCCGTAAGAGACGCTTCACAAAAGGAAGTGTCCCTTACGGCATTTTAGATACTATGATAAACTATTCCAAGAGTTGAGTATAAACCCTAAACAATGCAAAAACAGGAGCAGACTATGAAAAAAGAAACCTTAGGAGCCATCTTAAAATTTACTATCTTTATGGTATTTTTGGTGTGCCTTATCCTGGTATTCATACAATATTTTAAGGCACCCAAAGGTGCCTATGCCTATATCTACCAAGATGGAACTTTATTATATGAATTTGATTTATCCCGTCCGGAAACCAAGGAATTTACTATTGAATATCAACAGGGCAGCCAGATTGGTTACAACACCATTCAAATAAAGGAGCATAAAATAGGAATTATAGAGGCAGACTGCCCGGACAAGACCTGTATGCATATGGGAATGACAGGCTCTGCCAGCTTTCCTATTACCTGCCTGCCCCACAAACTTATTATTGAAATTCATGAAGATGATACCAATGTCAATGATGTTGATGTAATTACGCACTAAAAATAGCTGCTGAAAATTGTGTCAGCAGCCTTTGAGAAAGTCAGAAAGGATCACCATGAATACCAAGAAATTAACCCTCCTTGCCATGTACACCACCATTGCTCTTACCATATTTGTGGCAGAATCGGCACTGCCGCCCCTGCTTCCCATTCCCGGTGTGAAACTGGGACTTGCCAATATAGTGACACTATGGGTACTTTTATCCGGCAGCTTTAAGGATGCCCTCTGTGTACTGCTGCTTCGCATTGTACTGGGTAGTATTTTTGCGGGTCAGATGGTATCTTTTGCATACAGCCTGTCCGGGGGGCTTCTGTGCCTCCTGGTGATGGCACTGCTCTATTGTCTGCTTGGAGAAAAACAGTTGATTACCATCAGCATTATGGGAGCTGTATTTCACAATATAGGACAGTTGCTGATGGCATGGGGGATTCTCCAATCCCTCAGCGTGTTTATCTATCTCCCCATTCTTTTGGTCAGTGCTATTGCCACAGGTGCCTTTACGGGTATGTGTACCAAACTAACTTACAAGAGAATAAAAAAGCTGCTGCCAAAATGATGGCATAGCCATCATACCTGGCACAAACAGCAATCATGAATGGCATTTTGACCCTGGCTTCATAAATAATATACTGCCAGCAAAATTCCAAGATAAAGGAGATTTGCCACTGTAAAATAGACAAAGTATCTGCTCTTTTTCTCCGGTTTTTGCTCCGACACCTGCTTATAGGATATCAAACTTGCCATGGATGCAATCAATGTTCCCAGTCCTCCTATATTGCAGCCCACAAGAAGCTCTGAATAATTGTCTGTAAAACCGGAAAGCAGCAGTGCCGCAGGCACATTGCTGATACACTGGCTGGCAAGAACAGCCGTAATGACTTCATTATCCTTCATAATTCTCCTCAAAATTTCAGAAAATTGAGAAATTCTCCCCAAATTTCCAATAAAAATGAAGAAAAACACAAACGTCAGAAGCAGAGAGTAATCCAACTTCAAAAACAGACTCTTTTTCAGAAAAAATACCACCACTGCCACTAGCAGCACAACCCACAGCCATGGCAAGACTCTTGCCACCGCCAGCACACAGAGAAGAAAAGCAAATGTTAATATAAGCAGCATGGCTTTCTCTTTTTTGTGCAATATCTCTTTCTTTTCCTCTGATTTGCAGCGAATCTTACCCTTTGGAAGAAACTGTAAGTGTAATAATAACAGCCCAAAGGACACTGCCCCCAGAGGAAAAAGTAATTTTACAAATTCCATGATAGTTAGTCCGGACAAACCATATAGGTATAAATTCTGTGGATTCCCAAAGGGTAACAACATACTTCCCAAATTGGCAGCTATGGTCTGCATCACCACCACCGGAATCAATATTTCCTCACACTGTGCCATCTCCAGCACTATCATGGCAAGAGGCACAAAAGTCAACAGTGCCACATCATTGGTAATCAGCATACTGGTGAAAAAACACAAAAAAATCAACACCGCTGACACGCCCTTAATGCTGTCTGTTTTACTAAGCAGAAAATTTCCCAGTTTTTCAAATACTCCCAGTTCTCGAAAACCTGCCATCACCAACATTAGTGAAAACAAAAGTCCCAGTGTGCGATAATCCAGATAATCTCCATACTCTCTATCCGGCACAATCACCAGCATGGAAAGCAATGCCAACACTGCCGCTGCCGTCAAAACCGTTTCTTTCTTTATAAATGCTACAATTTTCTGTCTCATAGTATATTATCCTACAAATGTTATCTATTTTTTATTCTTTCGAAATCTTTGCACATTATAGCCCGAAATTACTTTCTGCCAGCTTTTCTTTTTCATAGTCTTTAAGCATGCCTTTGTATATTTTTCACACTGGGGCGTATCCATGTACTTAAACACATTATATGCTTTGCGTTTTCTGCCGTTCATCTCCTTCAGCCCCATAGCAAGCCCCTGAGCCACCTCATCCTTATCATCAAAGACCCGAACAATAATGAAAGCATCAATCATGGGATTAAATTCTGCCTTATAGTAACCATATGCCAGTGAAGCCGCCTGTTTGGCTTCTCCCATATAAACCGTATAGCCCTGCTCCGACAGAATAATACTGGTATCCTTTCCATAATTCTTTGAGATGTAATCTGTCAAAACCTCAATGTTGTACATTCCAATAAAGGATGTGTATTCCTTCTTTTTCAAGTTTGCATTTTTCTTGTAAGAGGGTCCGGTCAACGGTACGGAATAAGCGTGGTATGCCAGATTCCACTTCACATTGGGATTCTCTTTTTTCAATGCAGCATCAAAACTTGCCAACATGGTCTTGCCATTCCATCCTACTTGAGAATTTGGCAATGCCCAGGCACCGTCTAAGGGGATGTATACTTTCGCATTTTTATAATTAGCATGTACTGCATTACTCAACATAATAAATGCCTGTGCATAGGACTTGGCATATTCACTTAAATCAATGTTTCCGGAATAATTCCAGTTCCTTTGAGAATTCACCTCATTGCCCAGAATCCAGTTGGATACCAGACATCCCTTTTTACTAAAAGTCTCTCCCAAGAAAGAAAACATTGCCTCTAAAGTTTCTCTGGATTCTTCCTCAACGGTATTGAGGGCATAATAATTGTGACCTGCCTCTCTGCCAGATGGTGCTATGAGAAACTTATTATTCTCATTCCATGTCATATAGAGCACCATGGTAACATTTAGATTCTTTTTATTATAGGATTTAACACGTTCCTCCTGAATACTGTTAAAGTAGTAAGTCTTTCCTTTGTATACATAAGGAGTCCCATTGCCCTTCTTTCCCATCACATGATTCAGATTCAGATTACACAATGTCCATTTGGCATCTAAGTTAAAATCATTGTCTGCATAGTGTATTCCCTTTTTGGTGGAAGGTACAAAATAGGCTGAGGTATTTTTTGCCAGCTTTTCTATATTGTCCAGATAAAAGGACTGACTGATAAGCCGGTATTTTCCATTCTGCTTAATGGCAATGGCAAATTTTGAAATAACATTCGCCCTATCTTCCGGATCCAAATCAAACTTTATTGTTTTTGCCTTAAATGCCTTGCTTATCATACAGGCACCTGTATTGCGGGCAGCATTTACTTTCACCAGATAATAGAAATCATCGCTGCTTTTTATCTGATTTTTCACCGAAGCCTGAATGGTTACTTTCTTTTGGCTCACCACCTTTGCCTTGGTAACCACCGCTGAGGCAGCCGTGGCAGTCTGCTCCTTTTTCTTTCCTTTCACCGTAACTTTCGCTACTTTTCCATACTTACCGTAGCAGACGTTCTTCTGTTCATCATAAGCACAAGCTCTTGCCTTTACATAATAAGTTCCCTTTCCGGGTTCTGGAATTCTCAGCTTCTTTTTCCCGTTCAAATCATATTGTATGGTATTTCCTTTGGAAAAATCCTTATGCTTGGAAATACAAATCTGATAGCCAATAGCCCGCTTTACTCCCTTAAGCTGTACGGACAATTCCTTAGAACTTCCGGTGACAGAAGCAACCTCCACCGGTTCCGGCTTTGCCGATACCCATTTGGCATATAATTTTATATCCCTGGCATAATTGGGTGTAATGACCTTTAGCTGTTTTCCTGTGCAGGATGAATCGGTATACCAGCCTTTGAAAAAATATCCTTTTTTATATGCCTTTGGCAGTGTTACATTTGGTCCGTCCGTATGATAATCATAGATTACCTTATCTTCATTTGCAAAGGTTCCTCCCTTGAGATGATAGGTGATCTCATAATAGATTGGATCCCAGTTTACCACATACGTCTCATGGGTATTTTCTTTTACCCTGACATAATCATAGATCCGATGATTGTTACTTTTCTTCCGCCAGCTTTCGAATACATAGCCCTGCCTGTGAGGCACCGGAAAACTGGTTACATACAATCTCCTTTTGTTTAGCTGTTTTAACTGTGCTTTGGTGAAGCTGATTGTTATCTTTGTTTTACCGCCTTCCTCCGAAAAATTGCCGCCATTTGCCTCAAAGGTAACTGTTGCCACAACAGAAGCTGTTTCTGTGGGTGCTGCAGTAATTGTAGGGCGATTTGAAATGGTGGGACTCACCGTCTCATTGGGTGTTTCTGTGGGTATAAGCGTTGATTCTTCTGATATTTTAACATGGGTCTCCGACTGAGCAGTTCCCTGATTTTGTCCGTTTAATTTTTCCTCCGCACTTTCATGGTCGGTGTCAGATTCTTTCGGAAGATTTGCAATATCATCATAACTGCCTGCCTTGCTGGATTCTAACCCTTTTTCACCATCTTGTCCGTAAGTGTTTTCTAAACTTTTTGTACTCATCTCCTGTGTTTTATTGTCTTGCACAAATGAATTTTTTTGCTCCTTTGCAGGGACATCTGTCACCCTGCTCTCCGTTTCCATTGCCCATACATGCTCTGTTCCAAAAACTGTCTGAAAAACAATGCACAACACCAACAGAAAGGAAAAGTACCTCCTAATTTTTTTACCTTTTTTCATACAATTTCCCTCTTACTCTATTTTTTCATGACTGTTCGGTACCTTCTCAGTTACATGTTTCGCTCTTAGAGTGATGAATTTTCCTCGATTATCCCGCAAACTGTGCTGCAACTTCACAGCTTTGTACTGAACAGTTCAGTTTTTCACAATTCTTTTTCTGATTTTTGTTATTTATGTTTTAAATCTTATTGGATTTTGAACGTGATGATACATTTTCTGTATTTAATTCTAGCATAATATGTCAATTGATACCATTCATTTTTTCTTAATATTCCTTTAATATCTTTTCAAATTTTTTTAAACTATACAGCATTTTGAACCGTATCACGCAGAATGTGGACGACCTTTTGCAGAGCCATACGGCGAGGATGTTTCATCCTCCTCTTGCTATGAGATAAAATCCGCAACGAAATAAAATGTCGAAAAGTTTTGCGGTTTATAACCGCAAAACATCTTGAACTTTTGCAAAATTTGCGATATACTATCTTACAGACGGAGGTGGTTATGGTGATTTACAGACCTATGTATGTGGATAAGATAATGGCGTATGCAGACACGCCTTTTGTAAAGGTTCTGACAGGGGTTCGCCGCTGCGGGAAGTCTACGATACTAAAAATGATTATGGAAAAGCTGCAAGCGGAGCGGAATATTCCCCCAGACCGTATTGTAAGCTGCCGTTATGACTCAATGGAATATGAGGATATGACAGCAAAGCAGATGTACACTCATTTAAAAGAAAGGCTTTCAACAGATGGAAAAACCTATCTGTTTCTTGATGAGGTTCAGGAAATCAAAGGGTGGGAAAAGGTTGTAAACTCTTTGGTAACGGATTTCGATGTGGACTTGTATGTGACAGGCTCTAACTCCCATATGATGTCCTCGGAGATTTCCACCTACCTGACCGGAAGATATATAGCTTTCCGTATCTTTACCCTTTCCTTCTCGGAATATCTGATGTTTAAGGAAAATTACGATACGGTTGGTGAGCCGAAGTCAGAGCTTGCAGAGTATGTCCGTTTGGGAGGCTTTCCCGCAACACATTTGCAGAAGTATTCGCAGGACGAAATCTACACCATTGTCCGGGATATTTATAACTCGACCATTTTTTCCGATATTGTAAAACATAATCAGGTCAGAAAAATAGACCAGTTAGAGCGTGTTGTCAAGTACACCTTCCAAAATGTCAGCAACACATTTTCCGCAAAGTCGATTTCCGATTACCTGAAATCGGAGCACCGAACACTGGATAATGAAACTGTATATAGCTATCTTGAAAAGCTGGAAAAAGCGTATCTGCTTCACCGTTGCTCCCGGTATGATTTGCAGGGTAAGGAAATCCTGAAAACGCAGGAGAAGTTTTATCTTGCAGATAACGCCCTGCGGTACAGCGTTCTCGGCTATAATGCCGACAGTATTGCCGCAAGTCTTGAAAACATTGTGTACTTGGAGCTTTGCCGCAGAGGATACACCGTTCATATTGGAAAAACAAATGATGGTGAAATCGACTTTGTAGCGGCAAGGCAGAATGAAAAACTCTATGTGCAGGTTACACAAGGGATCAATTCTGAAAAGACGGAAAAACGGGAATACAATCGTCTGCTCGAAATACACGACAACTACCCCAAATATGTACTCAGGGCAGATGAATTTGCAGGAGGAAACTACGAAGGCATTAAGACAATGCACATAGCAGATTTCCTGCTCAGCTCTGAATATTAAAACCGAATACCACAAAGATGCTCGCCTAAACAACAGGCGGGCATTTTTTCTTAGAAAGGAACTCAAAATGAAAAAATAATATGTATCATTCGATCGTGGCATTTGCAGCCTTGTTTTGCTAAATGTCCCAGATTAAAATGCTTAAATTTGCCTTCCCCGACCGATAAGTTCCCATTACATAGAAATATCTTTCTCCCAGATAACAGTCCAGATATGCCAGCAGTTTATCTGTCAGCTCTGTCTGATCATCCTTTGCTGCATAGATACTGAAATCTGTTTTTCGAACCAATGTAATCTCCACATCATTCTCCTGTATGTCAAATAAACTTTTGATAATTATGGATATGTATTGTTCCAGCAGGGTATAGAGGCTATCTGGCTGTTTCTGCGGTTGATAAAACAGATCACGCAGTCTTACCACTTCTTTCGGTGCCAGTTCTTTTTTATGGATGTAGTTCAAGATCGTCTGTTTGACTTCACGAAACTCTTGTATCCGTTCTATGTCAAACATTTTGCTGTTGCAGTAGCTTGCATTTAAATCTTTCGGCAGTCTTGTCTGTATCTTAAAGTCATAATCTTGTTTTCCTCTTAAAATATACACAAACCCTTTCAGCTCATCCTCGATTCCCCATTCTCCTTTTGTCTTTTCCTGCAGTGCCACATACGTATCTGCTATGACTTTTACAAAGGGATACAGTGCTAACTTGTCATTTTCAATATATTCTCCCCGCAGTAAATCAAAGTAATCGCTTTCTGCCCACCGTCCTAAAGTCCTTCGATTAACCTCCTGCTTTAAATAGCTTCCAATTTTTTTAATAAAAGTGTTTTTGTTTGCATTCATTTTGCTGCTCCTTTATAAAAGTCTATGATTTTGGGGAAAATATTTTCCTCTCCAAAAAAGACGCCACCCTCCATACAATGGACCAAAAGTAAACTCTGGTGTTTGTCCGGATAAAAACAAAGTCTATCCAGCTTCGGCAAATCCTCTCGAAAGCCTGCCTCATGAAGCAGCTCTTTTAAAGAAACACCCTCTGGGGGATATTAGGAAAGCTGCCAGAGGAGTTTTACCAATTCATTTTTGCTTTTTAAGTCAATAAAATCTCCTGTCAGTTGCCCACTGAAAGATGACACTTTTACTTCTTTTTTTCTTCCGAAAAACAGATAGACAGTAAAAATCATACAGCCAACGGTAGCCATTCCGATTCCAAGGATTACAAACCTGATGGGTAAGGGGTTCTCTTCCTCGGCAATCGGAATGGGAGGTCGCTGTTGCCGGCGACCTGCTAATTAGAGGAGTCGGGGACATAGATAGTATGGGAGAGGGCTTATTGGTGAGCACTTCTATCATATTCAAGATCATCTTTGCCCCCGATTCTCCCTTTATGGTAAGCGTTAAAGCAGGTTGCTTTGGCTCATAAATTTTTATGACAGCATATCTTTCTCCCTGTATCAGCTCACCCATATTATCACTCATTTGTATATTTTCTATCTTTCCTGTGCCAGGCAGCTCTATGTAAATCTGTTTTATCCCATCTTCCGAAAAATCTAATGTAATCTGCTCTCTTTGTGTTTGCTCCACTGCCTGATTGAGATCCTCTTGGGACTGTTCTAAGGTTCGCCCCGTATGACTACGCTCCAAATCGGTTTTCCCATCCGAAAGCACAATCACCAGCTTTTTTCGCTGTTCCCAGCAATTCTACTGCCTCTTTGATGCCAAGCCCCATATCCGTTTTTCCCTGATAGGTAATCTCAGCAATCTGTTCTTTCAGTTTGTCTTTTTCCGCAGCCTTAATGGGAATACTAACACACCAACACATCAGAAATCTCTGTTTTTGTCACCTGAAAATCCACATGCTCCTGCTGTATTGGAATATAGGAAAATTTCTCCAGCAGACAAGTCTCATCCTCTATTACATCCTCGGAAAGTTTTTGGGTATTTGCCAAAGACTCTGTTGTCTGCAATGACACCGCCTCCTTTATGGGATAATCAAATTTTTGACCATAAAATTGCCGCATTTGACTCAATCTTTCCATTTCCCGCTGTTCTACTTTTCTGCTAATTTTTGCCAGCACTTGCAAAATATTCCATTTCCACCCCAGAAAAAACGTAATTCCTAAAAAGATGGCTGACATTCCGCCCATTCCGATCTGTTTCAATATCTCATATTTTCCATCTATCACCTTTCCTATGATTGCCATGGTTTACCTCCTCTAAGAATCCTTTGTCTTTATTACGATGGCAGTAATATTGTCCCGTTCCCCGCGGCACATATTGATCTGAATCATTTCTTCTATCCGGGAGGCTATCTCTCCTTCCCCTGTGAGCCTTTCCGGTGACAGAAAAACGGCAATTTCTTCCGCAGAGATCTTGTGACGGAATCCGTCACTGCAAAGCAGATATGTTTCCTCTGGTGCCAGCGGCTGTACAAAATAGTCTGCCTGTACCTGCGGGGTAACACCGATACATTGCAGAAGCATGTTCCGGTTGGGATGTACTCTTGCCTCTTCCAAAGTCAGACGGTTTTCCCGCACTTCTCTGGCAACCCAAGTATGATCCTTAGTAAGCTGGGTAATGGTTTCTTCAATCCGATACAGTCTGCTGTCTCCCACATGGCAGCAAAGCAACAAATACTTATCTACAAACAGTACCGCTGTCAGCGTGGTTCCCATGCTAAGGTTTTGCTGCCTGCTAAAGTCCAAAATACCTCGGTTCTCCTGTGCCACCAGCGACGCCCATTCCTCTTTCACCAGCTCAATTCGAAAATTCCCAACTAATTTTGGAAGTCTGTTATCAAACCAATTCTGAAAGGCAAGCATGACTCTGCTGCTTGCCACCTCTCCCTTTTTCAAACCGCCCATGCCGTCACAGATCACCGCCATCACCAGATTGCCGATGGTGGTGGCAGCACTTTTCATACAATAACTGTCCTGATTAATTTTCTTTACTGTGCCCACATCAGATTTTGCTGCCATATAAAATTCCATGGTTCACACCTTTCTGCCTCTTATAGATAAAAGTAACTGTTCTTTACAGATAAAAGGGAAACTCCTCGTTGAAGATTTTTATTTTCGTGCCATCATGTATCTCCACAAATTCCTCCGGATCCATAGAGTAATCTTCATAACTTTCATATTCTGCTTCATCCGCAAGAGCTATGGATTCATAATCCACATCTATTTTTGTTTCTACCTGATAGGCACCTGTGGCAATGGGATGCTGACTCGCTGCATAGATTTTGTTATCACTTGAGCAATCCTGAATCAACTGAAACATTGCCTTTTCAAAATCCGCTAATTGAAATTCCTTTGCTTTCCCATTGTTTATTTGATTCAAATACACCGCAATATAATCCTGTGGCTTTGTCTCATCAAATTCCGTTTCAAACAACATCTGACGAAATACCTCTAAGGCTTCACTATCCTCACAGCCCTGAAATTTGCACAAACCGATTATTTGAATTACCGTTCCCACAAACAGACTTTTATCTGCCTTAGAAGATAAAGCTTTTACAAATGGCTGCATCAAATTCATAAGTTCTGTTTTCATTTTTCTCTCATCTCCTACCCTTTGTCTGCAAAATATACATTTTTGTCTAAAACAGACACCTTTTTTCTATTATATACTACTTTATTCGACATAAAACATTTCCGAACTGAATGGTGTTATTTTTGCAACGAAAAATTTTCAGACAATTCAACTTTCTTGAATTTACGGGGTTTTTTCAAATTTTCGTTTCTTTATTTTGCAGTTCGTTGCTCATTTCATGTCGTTCAGTATGGGAATCACCCCATTTTTTTATGGAAAGTACAATTTTCTGAAATTCATATTCTACAATTTACCAAATTATCTGATAATTATATGCTAATTAGTCAATTATTTGAAATTACGGATGCCACAAAAACAACATTGTACCTTCTTTGAATTTTTGCAGGTTTTCATTGGAGTTTGCCCTGTTTTTTTAAGGATGCAAAAAAAACAATAGAAAGCACGCTCTGCGAACTTTCTATTGTCATAAATAGGGCTGCTGCCTCACTTTCATGAGAGCAACAGCCCTTATCTTTTTCTGTTATTATGTTATGATACAAGGGTCAAAATCTTGTCTTCACATTTTATGCACCCAACTGCTGTCAGTCTATTTCTTCAGATGCACCGTAAACTGTATATAGTTTTTGTCCTCCTCCTTTTGGTTGCCTACTTCCAAGTCACATTGATATTCCTCGCAGACTGCCTTTACATTTACCAGACCCAAACCCCGGTTTTCGCCTTTGCTGCTGACACCCTTGACAAACATTCTTTCAATATCTGCCTGTGTTAAATGCTGACATTCATTATGGATGCAGAACAAAATATCCTCATCTCGATTTTCTATCTTTACATAGATCACCTTTTCCACCGGATTCTGCTCCACGGCATCCATGGCATTGTCAATCAGATTTCCTATGATTTCCACAAGTTTGTGGTCGGGTATTTGACATTTCATATTCGGTGCGTGAAATTCATATTCTACACGAATTTTTCGCTGCTCCGCCTGAAGAAACTTGCTGTATAAAAAACCGACAATCACCGGGTTTCCCAGACTTAGCAGCCTGCTGTATTTATTTTCTTCTTTCAGGGATACAATATAATCAGACTGGTTCTCCACTAATTCCTCATAATTGTCATAGACAGCACTCATACCTTGAATGGTATTCAGATGGTTGCCGAAATCGTGCTGCTTTCTTCGAATGCTGGTAATCAACTCATTGTAATCCTCGTCATAGAGCTGATGCATCAGCAATTCCATCTTCTGTTCCCTGACTTTATTGTGGGTTTTCTGCCACAGGTAAGTTACAATCCCCAGCATACACATGCTGATAATGATAACTATATAATGCTCCGGTCTTAATTTCCCATTTAACTTTTGAACGATAAGCAAATATCCAATTAACAATGTTCCAATTATTAATAAAATACGGATAATTGCTAACTTCTGCTGCATAAAAACAGCCATTTTATGTAATCTTTCTTTCATAGATATCAAAAAAATCATTAATAATGTAACACAATTAACCATTAAACTATTTCGCTCTGCATCTGCACTGTTTTGTGAAGTCAAATGTATGGTATCTAACAACATCCAGCTGCACATCTGCAAAACCGAAATTATCATAATATTCATAATATAATTAATGATTAATTCCTTTTTGTTAAAACCAAACTCAAGAATACAGTAGCCAATAAGCAAAAGATAAATAATGATACTCAGACCATTGGAAAGTATACCTTCATTGATGAGCTGCAATAAAATAAAGTCTGCTGCTATCATAATTATTGCCCAGATATCCAACTGAAACTTTTTTCCATATAATCTATTGATACACAATAATATGCTTATAGCTTCTACTACAAACGAAACATCATTTGCCATATTTTCATATTACCTCCAATATTTTTACCGCTGTATATAATATACAATATCAGACATAATATTTCAAATATTTCTTTTGATTTTATTGTTGATTATACTTGATTTTCAAACTTTGATATGCCTCCTCCGGAAACGGAAGTTCTCCAAAGAAAAAAACACTGTGGATTGGATTAGTTGGATTAAACATTGCCAATATCGCCACTCCCATCAAACTATGCAAACTTACCCTTGTGCCAAACCCCTTTAAAAAATCCCAAACCTTTTTCATCTAAAAAATCTCCTTTCAAATTAAACTCAGCCAACGCTAACTGTAATGAATGCAGTACAATTACCCAAAAGCCACTGCACATATAATTGTTTTCCGGCAGAATATACAAGGCAGTCATATACAAAAAAACAATGACAAACGACTCTATACCGCCCTTTTTCTTCTGTTTCTCATCCGGCTTCTTATGATACTTTGACAATACCAGCCCAATCTTATAATTCCCACACATGCATATCAGCAAAATCAGCAGCATCACAGATTTCGGCACCCAAAGCAGCGGCAGCACATCAATGCACAGAAAAAGATAGAAAAACGAAACCGCAAAGCAAGCCAGATATCTCTTACAGTGCATTCCTCCATTACTGCACCGCAAAAGCAGCATCACACCCACGGCAAATAGAAACAGCCCCATTTGCTTCCGAAATAAAAATGCAAAGATTGCAATTTTACTTGTCTCCGACAAAACGGATAATGCCACATATTTCAGCAATGCCAGTTCCGGACTCTTACACTCCTCAGCCTTTGCATCCTTGGGGGGAACTGCTGCATATTTTTCTTTGCTCTTCTTTTCCTTTTTTGCTCCGCCGCAATTTCTCACCGTAAACACTGCCCTTTGAAAACTGCCCTCCTTTTGAAGTTTATCAGCCGCAAATATACTCATTGCCTCTGTCATAAACTCACCTCCTGTCTTTTGAGAAATTGTAGCATATTTTTTCTAAAAATGGAGATTTCCGAACTGAACTGCGTCATTTTTGCAACGAACTGCAAAAAATGCCCTTTTTTGACCCTTTTTTTGCAGTTCGTTGCGAATTTCATGTCATTCAGTTCGGAAATCTCCGCTGGGGCAAAAAATAGTATATAATGTATTAATTAATTCTAAAGGAGAGGTGATCACCATGATAAACATAGCAATTTGTGACATTCATATGAAAGACAGGGAAACTCTATCCCGGCTTGTATCTGTATACATAAAAGAACAACTAAAGAACAGCCAGCTTTTTGTTTTTCGAACCGGGGAGGAACTTTTACACAGCCACCATTACTTTGACATTATTTTACTGGATACGGAGCTGGGCAGCATGGATGGCATTGAAGTGGGGAAAAAACTTCGGGAAAAGTACAACCACATAAAGCTGATTTATATTACCAGCCATGGTAAGAAATGGTATCGTGCCATCAATGAAGCCCATGCCTTTGCATATTTAGAAAAACCAATTTCTACCCCGATACTTACCTGCCAACTGCGAACAGCCAGCAAAAGTATCACACAGGAAATCAACAAAAATTTGGACAGCACTGTTTTAACCTTTCAGGTAATGACTGAGCATTCCACATGCGAAAAACCATATGTGCGCTTAAAAGACTTTCATCTAAATGAAATTTACTATTTCGAATATGAAAACCGGATGGTAAAATGCAATGCCACACATGGACAATACTATCTTTTTAAAGAGAAGTTATCCCATATTTTAGAACAAACAAAAGATCACTGCTTTGTGTGCTGTCATAAGGGATACATTGTAAATCTGGCACAAGTGTCCGGTATACAAGGACATGTGATGTTTCTGGAAAACGGAGCCACTGTCCCTCTGGCACAAAAGAGGGCTTCTCAGATACGGCTCTGCTATAAAGAATATACATCCTGCCATTCAAAATTAAAAAAATAATAGAAAGCACGCTCTGCGAACTTTCTATTGTCATGAATAAAAAACAGCCTGACTGGAAGTGGTATATCACCATTCACCAGTCAGGCTGTCTGTTACATTTCCTCTTTAAAATCCATTGCATCCTTAACACTTTTCAAAAAAGTTCTTCCCACGATTAATTGTCCCAAATTTCGCTTCAAAATCAGATAATGATTGGTACAATCCACTGCCAGTACATAGTTTTTATTCACTATGGTGGCACGGCTGCACTGTAGAAAATTATTGCTGTCAAGTTCCTCTATAAGCTTTTTACAGCTTCGGTATGGCATTTCCAACAGTTCATCCACTGTCTGTATCCTCAGTGCATGACAATAATTCTCTATGTATACAATTTCTGAAGATTTTATGGAGAAAAGCAGACCTTCCTTGCGGAAAAACAGACTCTTGTCTTCCATTCTGGCTGTGGTATAGTCCAAGGCTTTCTCCAAAATTCTGGTAGCCTCCTCTTCCTCATAGGGCTTTTCCAAGTAAGCAAAACTGTGTATGTCTGTAAAAGCATATAATTTGGGATCCTCTAAGGTTGTGGTAAATATAATAGGGGAAAAAGAATACTTATCCAAGGCACGAATCTTTTGTGCAAAAATGATTCCGGATGCATCCCCCACGGTAAAATTGTCCAGCACAATATCCAATAGAAATACATCTATGGTATATTGTACCGCCAGTTGATAGGCATCCGATACATTGTCAATACAAAAGACTTCCAATTCACTGTCGATCTTCTCAAGAATCTGCAGCAGTCTACTCCTTGCATATTCATTGTCTTCCAAAATTAATACATTCTTCTTCATATGAATCCCACCATTTCATTGCTGTACATTGATTTGTTTTGTAACTCTCAGTATCCAGGCTGTTACTTTATTTCCATTATTAATTAAAGCATATTTTCACCTAAAATTCAATGTGCAATTCCTTTCTTTCAGAATCTGTAACTATTCAGTACCTTCATAGTTACAAGCAAAGAACCATGCAAAATTGTTT
>CAMWHJ010000049.1 GCA_947174015.1 uncultured Lachnospiraceae bacterium
AACTCGACCACCAAAAAATTTCAAAAAAAACTTACACACTTTACTTGACAAACCCTTTGTAATCCCAGAGCAGCCTCCATTTCAGCTTCCATAAGCTCTTGTAAAATATCTTTGAATCCTTCCTTCAGATAATCATACACATCAGCTACATTGGTAAAGTTGTTATCTGCAATAATCTATCGAATCTGTTCCTTTGCAATAGCCATAAAAAACCTCCTTTTTGATAAGAATTGTCATATCTTAATTCTTACCAAAAAAAGAGGTATTTATTTCCAAAGACACAAACTATTTTACACTACCTAGTATCCCTAAAGTATAACCCTAATTTAATAAATAATTAATAGAATCTGTCAAATTATATTCTGTTATTTCTAATTTGCCACATGGAAATTTATTTCTTGCATATGACATAATAAGGGAATTCACCCACTTATCATTGTAACCAGAAATACATGCTTTACATATTATTTCAAAGTCATCAGAAACACAACTTGCTACATCACTTGACCCTGACAAATTATATACCTTTAAAAAACTCTTTTCTCGTATACTATCAATAGTTTGCTTTTCAGAATCTTCAATGTTAATTTTATTTAGAACACTATATACTCTCATCCACTCTGAATCAAATTCATCATCATCTCTCATATCTAATAATTCATCCTCCCCACAATCTGCTAAAAAGTTCATATTAAGAATCCCATTATTTACAATTTTTTCTTTCAACTTATTTAACATACATTTTCTCCTTTTAACACCACTTTACAACTTTTTACAAAAAAATGTCGTATAGGGCTTTATCTGGTGCATAATAAATTTGTCCAAAATACTATAAAGGAAAGTAACCCTATATGACAAACTTATTATACAACAAAAAAACTTTAATTGATAGACTATATCAATACGACTTTACAACTTTTAAAAATGATAGTCTTGTTGTCGGAACAGTTGTTTCAAGGCATTAATAACTTCATTTGATTTTATACTGTTTTCGGCATTTTGGACGAAATTGGCAAAAAATATCTGCTGCTTTATCTGCTCACCGAGAGCAAAACGGATCTCCTGCACACTCTCCGTACGGCAAACTGCAAATTTTTCATCTTGGTACGGCAGTATTTTCATAGCACCATATGCTATGTTTATTAAGTTTACCAGCATCTCGATTCCCCTCCTGCTGCGCACCATGTAACGGCACAATGATCAGAAAGTTTTCTGCTCATAATAACTGACTTCTATATTCCACCGAAATCCATAAAGCAAAAGTGGAATATACTGCATCCAACCAGAGCCTGCCCGGTTCAATGATGCCTTTTCCTGCCATGCACAAAATCTTTCTTGGCATACCATCTGTCGCAGAGGATGATGACATTTCTTTGGCAGGAAAGCTCCAGCATAATCTGGCGTACCATATCAGCAGCCAGTTCCAGTTTTGATTTCTTTTTCTGCCACATGCGGTATCCAATGGGAACTGCAAGATAAGAAATCCTGTCCCGGTTTCATACCGGAATACAGAGCATAATGCTGACAAAACAGTGACCATTAAGATAGTTGGAACCGTTGTGGGCAGCATGGTCAAACAGTTTAGAGACATCTTCAAATTTCCTGCCGTATTTTGAAATCATAGTATCATCAATACATAGAAATACTGGCTGTGAACGCAGTGAATGCGGAATTATCTTTAAAGCCATGTATACAGTGACATTCATGAATCGGGAATAATCTACCTTTGCATAAGAAAAAGTTTCAAAATAAATATAAAAATATTAATACAGTCTACCAATCAAGTCTTTTTTATTGTATAATAGATTTGTCATATAGAGTCACTCCTTTATAATGATTTTGTCAAATCTATTATACACCAGATAAAACCCTATATGGCATTTTTTAAAGAAAAAAGTTGTAAAGTGGTGTATATACTTTAAGTGTCTTAAAACCATTTATCCGATTTGCTTTAGCAGCATATATCAAGGGCACTTCCTCTTTATCCATCTCATATATCTCACCACATTCAAAATCTATATATGGAAAAGTCATACTACCCATGTACAAGAAAGATTTTTGTGTAATATATTCAAAAGTAGGTAATGAGAGAAAGCAAATAAGGCTATAAAAAAACAGCATTTATGCGGCTTTTGGCGTTTCGTAAACGCCTAAGTTGATACTTAACAGGAAGGAGCTATGCTCCATAGATAATTACTCATCTATTTCACAATAGCTCCTAAAAATTAGCACTTATTTTAATCAAAATCTGCATACAAATATAATTCCACACAGGGATCGTTAAAATATTGCCTTAAAACATTTGTTAAGTTTTCTCTAGAATGTACATTATCTAAGTCTTTATAATCTGTACCATACCAAAAAATCTTTTTTTGCGATTTCACAAATGATATCCAAGTTAAGTTCAATATTATCAACCATATCATGTATTTCTGTAATAACCCATATATACCTTGAATCATGAAAATATTGTTGTATAACTCTATCATATAATTCTTTATTTTGACTAATATCTTTTATCTTTATACCAACATCAGATAAATCATATGTTGAATAACAAATAAGAAATTGACTCATACTAATTTCCTCCTTTATCTTTTCTTCCATTACGAATTCGTAACTTTCCATTTCTAATTGCAGAATCCGCATAATTTATATCATTTGAAGTAATATCAGCAATTTTTCTTTTAGAACCACCACTTTACAACTTTATCACCTGACACCATGTTGCCAGAGTAGCTGTTTTAAGGCTTTTGTAACCATATCAGATTTTATGTGGTTTTCGATGTTTTTCACGAAACTGGCAAAAAATACCTGCTGGCGGATCTGCTCACTAAGTTCAAAACGAAAGTCCTGTGCACTGCTGTTGCGGTATTTTGAAAATGCAGCATCTTAATATGGCAGTATTTTCATTGCACAATAGCCGATATTGTTCAAATTTACCAGCAGTTCTATCCCATTTTTGCTCCGTACCATGTAACGGCATAAAGACCAGAATGTTTTCTGCTCATAATAACTTATTTCTATATTCCATCTGAATGAGTACAGAAAAAGAGGGATATACTTCATCCATTCAGTTGTAAAGTTTTGTTACTTTTATTAACACGAATATAAATGCCCATCTTTTCAAATTTAAATATGATGAATTATCACTAAGATGTCAGCATATCCAGAAATATCTTTGCTTTTGAAAACAAAATTCGAAGGCAATTTCAAGATTTTATCTCTTGAAAACTGCCTCCGAGATTGTTCCATATTCAAGTATTATTGAGTATTTTTTAAATAATGATCTAATTCTTCTAACTGTTTCCTTGCTATTTTCTCTAATGGCAAAAATAACTCATTAATTTTCTCACTATCTATGTTACCCATTTTTGCTTCACTTAACACACTCATTACTTCTGGAATGCTAAGTAATTCTGCCTCGCTTGATACATCATCTTCATCATAAAGTCTAAACAATAATTCGGATAAACTCATTGTTCCGTTTATATATCTGATATAATAATATCCAATAACTACATCTGGTTCCCAATAAAAAGTATTTTTATCAAAAGCTTCAATTGTTTTATAATAAGCAATAGCATTGCAAACTTCTTCTTTACTCTTCGCAATAGATACATCATAAATCCATTCATCAAGCTCATTATTCTGTACAATTCTTTCATCTGCCCAGAATTGCCATTGCTCTTTTTTTAGATATCCACTTACTATTGCTGTGTGCAAATAGTGTATAATTGGCATATAAACCTCCTTTCTCACAAATTTTTATGGTGTTTCTGGATGTAAACCTGGTTTGGGCTTTCCATGTTCGCTTGGGTCTAAAGGTGAATTAGTATGATAATGTGGATTAGTATGTGCATTAGGCATGCCATGATCTGTATAATCATTAGTGCCTATTTTTCTTCCATATTCATCAAAAACGGTTTCTCTATAATACATTTCGCCTTTCTTTCCATACTTTACATCCATCATACTTCGAGTTCCTGGAGATACTTGTAATCTCTGTCTTGTATTTACTTTGTTTCCTTTCCCTACTATGACTTCATTCCCATCAATTATTGTATAACTACCTGTCCCCTGCTTCCAGTAATTATCATACCTTACTACCTCTTCTGGAGACATTTGATCTCTGAAGCTAGAATATTTAACACTCTCATTGCCCACTTTCTTCGTGGCATTACTTACTGCCACAGTTTCTGCAACTGCCTTACCCTCGTACATATTCTTAAGGGCTTTTCTGCTCTTTGCCAATGAAGCTCCTGCCAGTCCCATTCCTGCCACACTGAATCCCAGTGATATGAAGTTTTCTGCATTTTTTAGGGTAAATACTTTACCCGTCTCCACATAGTTGGCATGGATGTTCTTGATGGCTTCTGCTGTCTGGGCTCCGGACAGGAGTAAGGCTCCTCCGTTTCCTGCAATTCTGCCCCCCAGTTTGATGGTGTCTGCTACTTTATTAATATTAGCCGCTCCCTTGGCTCCCCATTTTAGTCCGTTTCCTATGGTGCTTCCCAGCATGGGCAGTACGGCTACGGCACTGATGGCTGCGTTGGCATAGTCGCCCTCCGCCAGATACCATGCTGCATTGATGGCGTCGCAGATGTCTAAGCCGGGGATGATTCCCAGCAGGTTCAGGGCTGCGTGTCCCATTCCGGAAATATTCAGGCTTGGGCTTAAACCGAAGGGGTCGGTCAGCTTCACCGGGTTGCCTTGGACGTATGCGTAGCGGTTCAGGCTCTGGCTGTTGGTTATGGTTCCGGTTATGATATCCTGATTGAGAAACCGCTTAATGCTTACGTTGTAGTATCGGGCCCTCATGTAGTATAAACCGTTGCTGTCAGTGGCTACTCCGTACCTTCCGTTGTACAGATAGTCTGTTTTTTCTCTGTCTCCGCTGAGCAGTTCACCGTAGGCTCCATAACTGTAGGTTTCTGCTTTGCTGCCCATTTCGTCTGTTAAGAGTATTGTACTGCCTATGTTGTTATAATGGAAGTGGTAAGTTCCATTTTTTGTATTGTTTTGTGTCAGTAAGCCGTTTCCGTATACATAGGTGGTGGTTTCTGTCTCTCCATTCTCTTTTGTCTCTGTTGACTGTAATATCTGTGGGAGTTCCCGGTTGGTGTCTGTAATGTAGTCTGTTCTTACTCCTGTCTCGGTGTTGGTCTGGGCAGTGCGGGTGCCTTCGGCATCGTATTCATAGGTCACTGCTCCTGCCTGAATCAACTGGTTGCGGCAGTTGTAGGTGTATTCTGTCATGATGCCACCGGCATCCGGTCCATAGGTCATGTTGCCTTCGCTGTCGTAGATTACATTTTCTCCATTGTAGGTCAGCAGGCGGTTGGCACTGTCGTAGGTCATGGTGACACTCTGGATTGAATAAATTAGTTTTGCTTGATCTTCTTTACATTGCTTCTGAATACACTTGTTCAATCAAAGCAAGCCTTTCCACGAAAAAGTGTCTGAATACCTACAGAATACACCGTATCCTTTTTTGTACTATTGCAGAAGTACACCGCCTAAATCTGATAAAACTTTTACCAGCGCTGATAATCAGCAATCGACAGTATGGATACAAATACACAATTTCAATGGACTATATTGAAACAGGAGATTATATAGTCCACAAGAATCCATTACCTCAGATAATTTTAAACATGATAAAGCCAGTAGATTTTACGTCTACTGGCTTTATGCAATTTTAATACATTTTATTTACCATTGACAATCTTCAAAATTTTCTAAATCTAACTCGGGTATATATACTGAAATCCATCTAGCCTTATTTGTTTCAGCATCCATTTCAATAAACACGCCTTTGTCAGACTCCCATACTTCTTCAAAGTCATCATAAACAAATGATGGTTCAATTTTTAACATTTCTTCCTCGGTAGTCCCAACTCCTATCTTTTCAAATAACTTTCCCTTATAATTATCCAGAGTTGTTATTCGAAATAATTTATTGTTTCCAAGATGAAAGAATAATTCCACACTATTTTGAATATCATATCGAATCCAATTTTCATTAATTACCATAACTTCAACATTATTTAATGATAATAAATCACTCATCTCATCTCTTGTACTATATAATTTTATTTCTCCAAATCCCTTAAAGGGTATAATTGGAGCTGTAATATCTAATAACATATTAATTACCTCCTGAAAATATAATTGTTGCCGTTTCTTTTCCATCTGTTTTGTAGAGACTCTTTGAACCATCAATTATTTTTATTATACCTTGGTCTGTAGTGCTGATTTTTACATACGAGCTACTTCCATGTCTTCCACCACCTGGCGAAACTTGCACTTGAAAAATATTTTTCCCTCCGCTTGGGTTATTTATCTTTATAATTTGTGCTCCACTTTTTGACTTTGTAGATGCTTTTACTGTTACATCATAACCAGCATCTGTAAGAGCTTGTGTTATTTCATCTACTGATTTTCCGCTAAATATACTTGGATTAGCTTTTAAATCATCAATTGACACCTTTCGATACTGGTTTCTCTTTATATAAATTTTCTAAGACTTTTAATATTCGCTTTCTCCTGCTTCACTAAATGTAACACTTTTTGATGAATCAATCTTGATTTAACATGTAATGCTTATATTAACCTTCAATACTATAATTCATTAAGTTTTGTATTCCATTCAATAAAAATATCATTCTTATCTAAGTATTCAATATATTTTTTTGCATTACAAAATGCTGATTTATAAAACTCCACAAACATCGCCTTGATATAATCATAATCTAACTCATATGCCACAATACAGTTATCATCATATCCATATTTTATATTAACTTTAACATTATTACTTAATATAAAAAATGAAAATAAATATACACGCCCTTGCTCGTAAAATTCAATATGAAAATTTTTTCTCCATTTTAACCCAGAAATAATATCATTAAATGCTTCGAACAAACAAGGTAAATCAAATTTGCAATCCATACCATAGTCATCGCAATTATTATCACAAATTACAAATTTTACTTGATTTTCATATAAGATATTACAAATTACATCTATTAGCGATATCTCATCATAAAATTCTATTTCTTCGTCATTTATTATGGTTTCTTTGCTGTTACAAAAATCTAATTTTATACTAAACAATATAATTCCTCCAATCTTATCACCAACCACCAGTTCAACTGGTGGTTGGTGATTAACCCTATAAAGGCTCTGTTACAGCTCAACAGCGTAATGTTGGTATGACAGTCCCGTTATCTAGTAAAAAGTCTATCCATCCTCTGATAATCGTATTGAATGTCTGTAATAATACTATTATCAATCTGCTTACTCAATTCTCTTCAGCAAAGCTGAAAAATTAACGTTTTATTCATTTATAGGTATCGCACTACGTATTTTACCTGTACTTTTATTAATAACAATTCTTGCTTTTGTTGCGGGTGTGATTGTACCATCTGGATGTATAACTTGTCCTAAACCTTTGGGGATTACAATCTCTACAGGTGGGTTGGAATATTCAATTTTGCCACATGAATTTAAATATTCAGCTGCTAATTGATTATTTAACCATTGACCTTTGGGAACACATTCTCCCCTATGATTTGGTGTCCTAGCTCTATCCAATAATGCCTTTGTATTTTTTTGCCTTCCCCATGAGTTGTAAATGTATGACCAAAATTTTATGTACTTTTCCAATCAACCTCTCCATTCTTCTTTGCTAACCAAGAACCACTACCACTCTCACAAGAATACAACTGCATACCAGCATTTACAAATGAGGTCAGACTAGCGGAGTCCGGAGTCTGTTTGCTGCTTACGGCTGAAACTTTCTTAGTCGCATTGCTGATTGCTGCCACTTCTGCTATGGCTTCTCCCTGCCACAGATTCTTAAGGGCTTTTCCACTGTTTGCCAATGAAAAAGTGACTGTATCACCTACATATCTTTCGCTTTGAGAACAGGTAGGTGATACAGTTATTTTTTTAAAAAAGAGATTTAGAGAATCGGGTGTTAATTAAACAAACATCATTCTTGATGATCTAATAAAAAAGCTATTTCTTTTTTTAACCATTTCACATTTATATCATTGGTAATCCTAAAATATAATTAAGTTTGTCGCAAAAATCAAATTCATCCACATATGTCATATGACTTTGCAAGTATCCATCCAAACATACCATATGAAGAATTTATTTTTATATACTTATACTCATTAGTTCTTAGAAAGTCAATTAATTCCTGCTCTGTATGATAATCAATAGGCCAACAATAACCTTCCATTTTTATAAGTTCTTCTTGGTTATCAATAATAAAACTACTGATTTCACATTCATGAATATCTGCAATTATATTATAATCAATAATACATTTAAAAGAATGTGTTAACACTCCATCGAAACGAATTTTTCTCTGCTTCTTTTCAGTATTATTATATGTTTGAATAACCACAACTTTTTCTTCTAAGTTTACACTATATGTGACTATACAATCATCATGCATTTTTTACCTCCTACTGTCCTGTCTTGGTGCTTTCTTCGTCCAATCCCAAATGTGAATATTTGCAAACTCATGCGTTCCATCATCTGTATGATTAAAATCAATATCCATTTCTGCCTTTCCATCTGCACCATAGTATCTTCTTTGCTTAACACTACCATCTGGATTTAATAAATCTGCTGATGAATTCGATGTTTGCTTAGTTGCTGGTAAATTAGATGCCTCTGTGTCAGGCACTATTCGATGATTATTTAGTGGTTGTCCATTATTTATTGCACCCTCTATATTTGTTTTACTGCCACCCTCACAAGAATACAACTGCATACCAGCATTTACAAATGAGGTCAGACTAGCGGAGTCCGAAGTCTGTTTGCTGCTTATGGCTGAAACTTTCTTAGTGGCATTGCTGATTGCTGCTGTTTCTGCTATGACTTCTCTCTGCCACAGATTCTTAAAGGCTTTTCCGCTCTTTGCCAATGAAGCTCCTGCCAGTCCCATTCCTGCCACACTGAATCCTAAGAATATCGCATTTTCTACATTTTTTAGAACAAATACTTTACCCGTTTCCACATAGTTGGCATGGATGTTCTTGATGGTTTCTGCTTTTTTCCAAAAAAACCATACAAATACACTTTAAAATGCACTCCTTCAAAATGAATCTTGAGAGGAGTGCATTTGATTTTCAATCAGAATAAAGTTGCACTTTAATACTCCTTAAAATGCTACAAAACCATAATCTATCTCTTTAAACTTTCATACCATTGTTCAACAAATTCTAATTGTTCATCTACATTTGCATATTCATTTATTGTGCATTCATCAAAAATGCTTACTTTTTCAGTGGCTTGTTTGCCTAGTTCCATTATGTATGCAATTACTCCAGCCCCCATTTCTATTGACATCCTAGATGGAGCTATGTTTTTACAACATCCTTTACACAATAGTTTAATATTCCTAGGTTCCAACTCTTTTCTTATCTCAATTAGTGTATCAAAAAAATTATCTGTTTCTTTTGTAAATTCTAAATCTCTTAATTTAAATCTAAGAATTGCTTTTTTTTCACCATCTACCATTTTAAGTTCTCTTTCCAAATATGCTTTTTCCATATTTTCATTGCATAAACAATTTAAATACATCTCTTGCGTTTCCATATACTAATTACCTCCATAATTCGGATTAGGAATAAAACTTCCATACATCATTTTTTTGCTAATTGGTATCGCTCCTTCTATTAAAAATTCATAATCATGCGGATGAGCCACGTCTTTACCATATGTTGTATTCATATTTATATAGCTTTTTGCATGGATGATATACACATAGCCATCTTCCACTCCACCTCCAGTAGCATAAGCATCAGCAACTTCCATTTTTCTAGAAGTTGACACATAATTTCCCGACATAGAATTATATTTATTGTGCAACAATGGAACATTATGTATACCTCTTGGTTTAAAACCATTTTTAAACACTTCTGTTGGTGTTGCACAGTCACCTCTGTATAATATTATACTTTTTTCTGCAAAAAACTGCAAATCCATTGAAACATAAAGTTTTTGCTCTGTTGCTCCATCTGTTGATTTGCTCACTTTCTTTGTGGAATTACTTACTGCCACTGTTTCTGCAACTGCCTTACCCTCATACAAGAATTCCAGAGGTTTGTGAACGGAAGAGCTCAAAGATATATAGAATAAATTAATTTGCATTTTTTATACTCAGATAATTTTCTAATCAACACCAACTATTATTCGGTTAATCATTTTTGCATTTCGATTTTTCACCTGCATTATTATTCAAAAGTATTTGTCACAACTTTTTCAAATGTATTCGCATCGTACTCATATTCGGACTCCACAAGCACTGCAAGCAGTGGTTCTGTAGAAATATGGTTTATTTTTATAAACACACATAAAAACGCACATCTTTTCAAACCTAAATTCGCTTGAAAAGAGTGCGTTTATATTCGTGGTATGATTATTCAAAGCATTTCGCCAAGCCCACTATATGTTACACCTAAAGAATTAATAATATTCTTTAAAATACTTATTTTGAGAAATCACATATTTAAATCTGGACGGACAAATTTCAATTATTTCATCCACTAAACCAGCCACATTTTCATATCGCGATGTTGGTAAAATTATTATTGAACCTTCGTTTTTCAATTTTTTAAAGAAACGATAAACTGAAGAGTTTACCATACAATCATAAAAATATAATGTATTCATCCACGGAAAGCAGTATATTTTTTTTTCGCTTGCACGCCCAATAGCCATTGAAGCTCTCCATTTTTCCCAACCATAATGTGAAATGCAATAATCTAATTTTCCTTTTTCTAAATGAAATTCATCTATAACCTCATCCAAACTTTTATATTGGTGATATTTTTTTATCACATAATTTAATGCTTGTCTAACACTTTTTTCCCTTTTTATTAAATCATTAGAATATATGGGGTTTCCCATATACCAGCCAATACTTTGAATATCTGAAGCATTCATTTCAACATCATCAATAAAAATTTTTTCTTCTTTATAAGGAATATGATTGGATAAAAAGGAGGAAATTGCTTCTCCTCCTCCACCATGCTCACAAATAATTCCATATACTCTGCCCTTTTTAAAAACAAATGTATTTTCACATACATATTCATTTGTTATCTCGTTAAATGAATTTTTTATGACTTCAATGCGTTCTTTCGTTATCAATTCTATTTTTTCCAAAATTGCCACCATTCCTTTCTAAAACCAACTATCTCTACATCCTGAATAGAAAAAGGTATTCTTTGACCATTTGTCGTTTATACAACAATATCTTTTATCAATTTTGCATCAGCATTTCCTATATCCTTTTCAAATGAAGCATTGGTTCTAAATTTAATCACAGTATTTGCATCACTACTAATTCCTGCTATACTTGCTTGCTTTCTTGTTGGTTGCATTTTCCATGCATATACTCTTGATTCCCATTTTCCCTTTTTTAATTCACCCGATTCAATAATTTTCTGTTGTTGTTACATGATAATAAACATTAGTTTCTTTGTCACCCTCACTACCTACTTTCTTAGTAGAATTACTTACTGCGGCTGACTCTGTAACTACCCTACCCTCATACAGATTCTTTAGAGCTTTTCCATTCTTTGCCAATGAAGCTCCTGCCAGTCCCATTCCTGCCACGCTGAATCCCAGTGATATGAAGTTTTCTGCATTCTTTAAGGTAAATACCTTACCTGTTTCCACATAAATGGCATGGCTGTTCCTGATGGATTCTACTGTCTGGGCTCCACCATACTTTCCGTTGTACAGGCAGTCTGTCTTGTATCAGAATCAATAACTTATTGATTACTACCCCTTTTAACACCTAAATCAGTTACTATTTTTTCTTCTATAATATCAAAATTACTAATTTTCCAACACTTTCTTTCCCCCTCTTCATAATCCAAAAAAAATATTCCCTCCAATTCAAAATTCCTATTAACTATCTCCCTTATTTCTTCTTCAATAAAACATAAGTAATATTCTTTGACATCTGCCCCATAAAAAATATAAGATGTCCAATTTATAGTTGCACTTTGATAACACCAACCTTTATTATATAAACGCACATTTTCTTGACAAATAGGCGATTCAAAATCTATTCTATTCCCATAATCAGTAATGATTTTTTTTATATTCGCAACTTGATTATGTTCACACTCAATCCATCCCCTAATAGATACATATTTTGCCATACAAATCACTCCTTCAATAATTTTTATAACTAAATGATAAAAAATATCTTTGTATGGACGGTACAACTGCGTGTACCGTCCTAATGAAGAATTTACCTTCCATCAAAAATAAATATATACTTGTTAAGTTATCCCCATCACTACTCATCAAATCCTATTATTACTTTTATGCCCTTAGATTCTATATATTCTCTAACCTTTGGATGAACACCATACTTAAACCAGTATTCCGCCTGTAAACCTAATTCGTTAGCAACTCGAGCTGTTTCTTTGATTTGTTTTCTTGTCTTTCCTTTAAGAAAATTGTCAGGATTGTTTATAGCAGAATTTGATCTTTTTGCTTGTATCAATTTTTTCTGTGTAACAACATCATACTCCCTTCCTTGTATTATTTTGCTTTCTCCACCAGTTTTTCTTCGAATCAAATCTTCATAGTGTATATCTAATGCTTGCCTATAATCCCCCTTTTGTTTTAATATTTTTACCTTTTCTGATAATCTCAGCTTAAAATTGCTATCACCTTCATTGTCCACTTTCTTAGTAGCATTACTTACTGCTGCAACCTCGGATACTGGTTTCCCTTCATATAAATTCTTTAGGGCTTTTCCGCTCTTTGCCAATGAAGCTCCTGCCAGTCCCATTCCTGCCACGCTAAATCCTAAGGATATCGCATTTTCGACATTTTTTAGGGTAAATACTTTACCCATTTCCACATAGTTGGCATGGATATTCTTGATGGCTTCTGCCGTCTGGGCTCCGGATAGGAGCAGTGAACCACCGTTTCCTGCAATCCTGCTGCCTAACTTGATGGTATCTGCTACTTTATTAATATTAGCCGCTCCCTTGGCTCCCCATTTCAGTCCGTTCCCTATGGTGCTGCCAATCATGGGCAGTACGGCTACGGCACTGATGGCTGCATTGGCATAGTCGCCCTCCGCCAGATACCATGCTGCATTGATGGCGTCGCAGATGTCTAAGCCGGGGATGATTCCCAGCAGGTTCAGGGCTGCGTGTCCCATTCCGGAAATATTCAGGCTGGGGCTTAAACCGAAGGGGTCGGTCAGCTTCACCGGATTGCCTTGGACGTATGCGTAGCGATTCAGGCTTTGGCTGTTGGTTATGGTTCCGGTTACGATATCCTGATTGAGAAACCGTTTGATGCTTACGTTGTAGTAGCGGGCTCTCATGTAGTACAAGCCGGTGCTGTCGGTGGCTACACCGTACTTTCCGTTGTACAGGTAGTCTGTTTTTTCTCTGTCTCCACTAAGCAGTTCACCGTAGGCTCCGTAGCTGTAGGTTTCTGCTTTGCTGCCCATTTCGTCTGTTAAGAGTATTGTACTGCCTATGTTGTTATAATGGAAGTGGTAAGTTCCATTTTTTGTATTGTTTTGTGTCAGTAAGCCGTTTCCGTATACATAGGTGGTGGTTTCTGTCTCTCCATTCTCTTTTGTCTCTGTTGACTGTAATATCTGTGGGAGTTCCCGGTTGGTGTCTGTAATGTAGTCTGTTCTTACTCCTGTCTCGGTGTTGGTCTGGGCAGTGCGGGTGCCTTCGGCATCGTATTCATAGGTCACTGCTCCTGCCTGAATCAACTGGTTGCGGCAGTTGTAGGTGTATTCTGTCATGATGCCACCGGCATCCGGTCCATAGGTCATGTTGCCTTCGCTGTCGTAGATTACATTTTCTCCATTGTAGGTCAGCAGGCGGTTGGCACTGTCGTAGGTCATGGTGACACTCTGGATATCTGCTATGGCTCCGTCTGTTTCTGTTGTTTCTTTGGAAGTAATGTTGCCTGCTTCGTCGTAGGTGTAGCTGATTTCGGATAGTATGCTCTCTTCTTTTGTATTTTCTTTTGGTGCTTCTGTATCGTTTGTTTTTTGTTCTGCTTCACTATCTTTGTTATCGGCAGTATTTTTATTATCTGCAATAATGGTATCATCTTTTGTCACTGTTTGTCTGATGAGCTGCCCTGCTTTGTCATACACATAGCTGTCTGTGGTTCCATTACTATTGTGCCGGGCAGTTAATAAGCCGTTTCCGTCGTATTCATAAGTGGTCTTCTTGTGGTTCTGGTCGGTGACGGATTTTAGTTTGCCATTATCGTAGTAGTGATAGGTTACTTTGCCGCCATCGGGATAGGTAAGCTCTGCCAGTGCCCCCATGGGGTTGTAGCTGTAGCGGATGGTGTTTCCTGAGGTGTTGGTGTAACTGGTTACCCGGTTTAATGCATCATAGGTTCTTGTAATGGTTCCGGTTTCATCGGTTACTTTTGTGATGTTGCCGTTTTTATCATATTCGTAGGTGATGGTTCCGGCTTCGTCGGTTACTTTGATGAGCCTTCCCGCTTTGTCGTAGGTGTAGTCTGTGTCCTGTCCATTGGCGTTGGTGTATTTTTCCGGCAGGCTTACACTGTTGTAGGTATAGGTGTGACGGCTTCCTATGGCGTTTTCTTCTCTGGTGACTCTGTTTAACTTGTCGTAAGTGTATTTTGTCTCGCCGCCCATGGGGTCGGTGATTTTTATGATGTTCTTATTTTTATCGTAGGTGTAGCTGCTGCTGCCTTCTTCTGCATCTTTTACGTTTGACAGGGTGCCGTCTGAATTGTATGTATAGGCGGTAACGGCTTCCATGCCGGTTCCTGCCTGTGCTGTTGTTTTTATCAGGCTGCCCTGTCTGTCGTAGGTGTAAGTGTCTGTGATACCCAGTGCATCTGTGGTTTTTAGCTGCTGGTTGTTTTTGCCGTAGGTTCTGGTTTCTATTATGGTTCCCGTGGCATCTTTGATTGTTGTTATATTGTTGTTTTTGTCATAGGCGGTTTCTGCCGTGCTGCCGCACTCGTCGGTTACTTTGGTGTTTCTGCCAAACTCATCGTAGGTGTAGTGTATCTGTGCTTTTTCTCCTGCTTCGTCTGGGTGGGTCAGGGTGATGAGGCGGTTTTCGCTGTCATATTCGTAGCTGACAGTCTCTCCCAGTGCATTGGTTTCTTTTAAGAGATTGCCTTCACTGTCGTATTCATAGGCTGTGGTATTGCCCATGGGGTCGGTTTCTTTTTGCAGCCTGCCGTAGATATCATACTGGTAATTTTGTTCATTGCCTAATGCATCCCGGATCCGCAGCAGGTTTCCTACACTGTCGTATTCGTAACTGGTGGAGGTTTGGTCTGCTTTTGTGATGCGGGTCAGGTTCCAGCACTTGTCGTAGGTGTAGAGGGTTTTGCTGCCGTCTGCATATGTCTCCTCCTGCAGCTTTCCGTTGGGATAGTATGCATAGAGGGTGCTTTCTCCCTTGGCATCTGTGGTTTTGATCATGTCGCCCCGTTTGTTGTATTCGTAGCGGATGGTGCAGTTTTCTTCGTCGGTTTCGGTGAGAACTCTGCCGGCTTTGTCGTAGGTGTAGCTTCTTTGGCTGCCGTCCGGTGCGGTCTGGGTCAGGATATGCCCTTCGTTATCTTTCTGGTAGGTAACGGTATTCCCGGATGCATCTGTGATGGCAGACAGTTCTCCGTTTTTGTCGTAGGTGTATTGGGTGGTATTTCCTCTTGCATCGGTGATGGTGCTCCGGCTGCCGTCTGCATCATAAGTGTAAATGATACTGGCATATATCTGTTCCGGATCTGTTTCCCCGGCATCTTCCTCTTCTGCCCCTTCACTTTCTGTGACACTCTCTTTGGTACTGCCTGCTTTCTTTGCTGCCTGCATTTTGTCTTCCCGGAGCAGGCGGTTCATGGCATCATAAGAGTACTTGGTTACCATTCCCATGCTGTCTGTGACTTTGATCAGGTTGCCGATCACATCATATTGGTAGGTGTTGGTATTTCCGTTCATGTCTGTCAGTTTTGTTAAGTATCCATCTGTATACTGATATGTTTTGGTTCCCAGTCCTTCTATGGTTTCTTTTGTAAGCTGCCCCTGCTGATTATATGCATAGCTTACCACTTTCCCTGAGCTGTACTGTGCTTTTGTCAACAGGTTGTCTGCATTATAGGTGAACTTTGTCTCTTTTCCGTTGCCGTCTTTTACCGAAGTCATGTTTCCCTGACTGTCATATGTCATGGATGTAATGCAGCCGTAGGCATCTGTAATCTGTGTCTGGTTGCCAAGGCTGTCATATTTATAATAGAGTGTATTGCCTTCCGGATCTCTTACGGATAACTGGTTGCCAAGGCTGTCATACATGGAGACGCTGGTTTCCCCTTCGCCGTTGGTGCTGCGGATGATATTTCCGCTTCGGTCACTGACTACGGTCTGTGTGCCTCCGTCCCGGTCGGTTATGACAGTAGTTAAGTTTCCGTTTTTTGCTTCCGTGTAAACAAAGCTTGTGTCTTTTTCGTTGGCATCTTTCTGATGCAGTACTCTGCCAGCGGTGTCGTATTGGTTCGTCACTTTGGTGATTCCTGCACCGTTGGTTTTACTCAGGATGTGACCTGCACCATCATAGGTGTAGGTGGTAGTCTCGCCCAGCGGATTGGTAATGGCGGTGAGACATTGTCCTTCATAAGTAAAGCCTGTGTGCCGCCCTGCTTTGTCACTGACTTGTATCAGTTGTTTTTCTTTGTTGTAGCGAAGATATAACTGCTGCCCGGTGGCTGTTTCTGTGACGGTAAGCAGTGTATTATCACTGTCTGATTCTTTTTGGTAAGTTAATGTCACCTCTCTTTTGTTTTTATCGGTCATCCTTACCAGTCTGCCGGATTCGTCAAAGTCGTAAATCATACCGCTTGGCAGTGTGAGGGTGTAGGTGAAATCCTCTTTTCTTTGCAAAACTGCCTGTTCCATGCCTGTGGAGATGCTCAAGTATTTCTGGCTGTTTGGTGCTTTTTCTGACAGAGCGATTTTTCCGGTATCCAGATAATTTCCATAGACTGCACTGTGGGTTACTGCTTCTTCTCTCACGAAGACGGAGTATGCATCCGGTGTCCAGTACAGATTCAGAAAGCCTCCTTCTTCTTTCAGGCAGGTCTGGAAGTTATGGCTCCAGCCTCTGCCCAGTTCTCCCGGGGTGGCTGTCAGTAGGGAGCTGTAACTTAGATCCAGTGACAGAGGGGTGGCTCCGTTCACTGCCAGTGCTTCTGTTTCTTCCACAAAGGCTCCGCTGGTGGTATCCACCGGGTCGCCCCATGTGTTGTTTTCATCAGATTTGTGCTTTACGATGCTGACGGAGGCATGGCTTTTTATGGGACTTACCACCACGTTTACTCCTGTGTTTGCACCTTCTAAAATATCTACAAAGCTGTCTATTAATTTAAAGTAATATTCTCCTTCCTCATATTCTCCCGTTCCCTGTGGTGCTGCCATCACTGTGGTTCCGTACAGGGTGTCTCCCGGCTGGAATACACCGATTTCTAATGTATCCCCCTGATACATCACTGGAATGGTTTTGCTTTTGTTGGCATCTGCTATGTAATAATCATTTTCTCTGCTTTCTATGATCTTTTCTTCTCCCGTGTCCTGATCCACCAATTTTTGGGAGGTGTATTTGCCCGGCAGGGTGTAATCCCCGAAGGTGGTGGTCAAGTTGTAGAAGGTTCTGTCGGAGTTGTTGGTTAATTCATATTGTATGTAATAGGATTCTCCCACATATGCTGCATCTTCCGGATGGATAGTGAGCTGTAAGCCTTCACCGGTCTGTACTTTTACATCACTGGCAAAGGTGGCATTTATCTGCTTTTCAAAGGGCTGCAGAGTTCCTGTAAAGTCTGCGGATATCTTGTAATCTCCGGATTCATCTCCTTTGATATACCAGATGGCGGAAGCAGACTGCTGTCCTTTGATATCTCCTAAGTCTATGGTTTTATTCTGGTTTTTTGTATTTAACTCTGCAAAGGAGATACCCTTTGGCAGGTTTAAGGTGGCACTGCTGTCTTCTAATACAAACTTTGGTGCTGCTGCGTTGATGATACCCAGTTCTACCATGAACATTTCTTTCATCCATGAGATGCTGCCGGAATCTGTCAGATATGCCAGCAGTGGAACTTGTTCTTCTGCCTCGGTTTCCTCTGTGGGGATTGGGTAGAAGGTTATATTGCTCTGTCCTGATTCGAAGTTTCCTCCCAGACCTCCACTATTGGTCACTCTTGATGTGGTGGTACCGTCTCCTGCTACGATGATCTCATATTCTACGGGGATGGGGGCTTCCACAAAGGCTAACGTCAGCACATAGGTAAATGAGTTGTAGTTGCTGGGGTTTGTCAGATCGATTCCCGCTGCAATCATATCCTCCAATTCCATTTTTGTAACTTTTAAATCTCCTACCACCACTTCTCCTGCTTCCAGCATCAGTGTTGCTGTTTTGTTTTTGCCCTGTTCCATGTCAATATATTTTTCTGCCGGCAGATAATTTTGCTTGTAGGCGGCAAACTGGTAGGTTCCGCTTTCTCCGCTGATGGTTATTTTTCCGCTGCTGTCTGCTGTCAGGGTTTTTCCACTGTCTATGCTGTTGTCGTTTACATACACATAAGCGTATGGCAGGGGCAGATTATTCTGGTCTACAATCTGTAAAGTAATGGTTCCTGCCTTGGAAGCTTCGTATATCACTACGGTTATGGTTGTGGTATCTGTATTGCCTCCTACATCTTTCACTGTTAAAGTTACTTGATAGGTGCCTGCTTTCTGGTAGGTATGTTTTGGCTGGGCTCCGGTTTCTGTGGTGTTGTCTCCCATATCCCAGCTGTATTCCACAATTCGTACGTTGTCACTGGAAGCGGTTCCGTCAAAGGCAAGCTCTGTTCCTTCCACGCCGGACAGGTTGCTCCCTGCATTGGCGGTGGGCAGAATGGTATCTTCACTGCCTGCACTTCCTGTCACAGTTTCGCTTTTACTGTTGTTATTGTATTTATCACAGGTGAGAAGATAGTACTCATAATTGGTTTCCGGCGTAATCTCTTTGTCCGTGTAAAAATTATCGCTGCCCTCATATATTTTTTTGTACTGGCTTTCCTCATATGATTTTCGGTAAAGCTGAAAGTAAGCAAAGTCTTTCTCACTGCATTCCTGCCAACTTAATCCCAGCTGCCAGTTTTCTTCTTTCAAGGTCAGCTGCGATGCCTTCGGAGCATCTGCATCCAATTGGAAAGTAGCGGTAAATTCTTCACTTTTGTTGCCGTTTTCGTCCTCTGCCTGTACTTTTATATGGCAGGTGCCGCTTTTTAAGTCTTTACTGTCCCATGGAAATGTCACTAGCTTTTCTTTGGCATTTACCGAAACTTCTTCTAATTTTGTCCAGCCTTCGCTGCCCTCCATCTGGTATTCTGCCCATACTTTGGATACTTTTACATTATCATAGACCAATGCCTTGATTGTGGCATCCTTTCCAACAATCTCTCCTTCTCTTGGTGATACACTGTAAATGGTGGGAGATTTTGTGTCACGGCTGACCTGCACTTTTGCTTCATTGCTCACCTCACTCTCGTTGCCTGCCTGATCTATGGAGGTTATCTGATAGCGGTAGGTTTTTTCGTGCTCCGCAGTGCTGTCGTAGTAATTGGCAGTTCTGCACTCTTTTGCCAGCACCTTATATTCTCCCTCTTCTTCGGCACGATATATGCGGTAATGGGATATGTCTTTTTCTTTTGGCGCTGTCCACTGTAAGGATACATAACCTTCCAAACCTTCTGCCTTCAGGTCATTGATGGCAGAGGGAGCCGTGCGGTCTATTTGATAAGAGTTGGTTAAAATTCCCTCCTCAAAGGCATTTTCGCTGCCTGCCTCATCGTATGCCTGCACCCGCACATAGACGGTTCCCTCCGGCAGTTCTGATACATCCCAGTCATAAGCAAAGACATTGGTTTTTGCGGGAGTCTTTTCTACTTCCGTCAGTTTTTTCCATTCCTTTTCATCCAGAGAGTACTCAAAGACAGCTTTCACGGCACCGATATTGTCAGTAACAGTGATGGATAGTGGGATCATGTCTTTAAAGTTTTTGGCTGCCGGATAAAAACTGCTGATTACCGGTGGTGTGGTGTCTGCTTTGGTGGTTATGACAGCTTCTTCGGAAGGCTCGCCCCGGTTTCCCAAGTTGTCATAGCCCACCACCCGGAATGTGTATTCTGTATTCGGGGCAAGATTGGTAATATGCATTCCCAGCACCTCTGCCACAGTACCTACGCTGACGAAATCCTTGTCCTTTTTTTGTTCTACTTGGAAGTAGGCAAAGTCTTCTTCGGGTACATCTTCCCATCTAAGGCTTACAAAGGAAGCATCTGAGGTAATTTCTGTCAAGTTAATTTTTTGGATGCCGGTGTTGTCGATGGTGTAGGTTCTGGTGTAGTCTTCCAAGGATTCATTGCCGCTTTCATCTATGGCCGCTGCACGGATTACATAGCTGCCATCGGGCAGTGCCTCATTTTTCCAGACAAAAACGGCTCTGCCTTCTTCATCGGCTTCTTTTTCTTCAATAAGTGTCCAGTTTTCTCCATTCTGGTATTCCAGACGGATTTTGGATACTTTGGTGTCATCATAGGCATTGACAGTTATCCGGCTGTCTTTGTTGATACGGCTGCCTTTGGACTGGATACTCTCGATGATAGGGGGTGTGGTGTCTTTTTGTTTATGGTTTTCTATATACTCATATAGATCTCCTTCATACATTTTAAAATCTTTGAAATATACCTTTGCCCCTAAATAAGCCCCTATACCTACTCCAAAGTAATATCTGTCATCTACCATACTATTACTAATTTCTTTCCCTTTTGATTGTAAAACAAAACTACCATCTTCATTCAGAGAATAACAATAATAGTATTCATTTTTCTTTTTTACCAACAGATATGTCTTGTATTCGTCAGTTAAAAAAACACTTCCCTGTCTTCCTGCATTATCCAATTTATATTGATATGAAAAGTAGCTTTGTCCTATTACATCACCTTTTGCAGTAAAAATAAAAGAGAACTCTTGCCCATGGTAGTCAAACTTTCGTTGCTTTAGAAAATAATTTCTATTTCCCGCCTCTGAAAGTTTTTTAATGACTTTTACACCATCTTCAATCAATTTTTTTCCTGCATTTTCCATACTAAAGCTTGCTAAGGCATCCCATTTTGACCAGTCCAAATTATCATCTTCATAACTCCATTCCACTTCCTGCAATATTTTCTGCAAGGAATCGGTTATTGTATATGTTGCTTTGGCTTTTTCTTTTGTAACCTCTGCTTCGTCCGGTTCCTCTTTCGTAACCGTCTCCACATTCTCCTGTGCAAACACCACAATCCCCTGTAAGTCCACGCTTTCACATATCAATGTAAGCATCAGCAGCAGGGCTGTAATTCTTTTTATAATTCGTCTTTTTTCTTTCTTCATATGTTTCCCTCGCTATTGTAATTGGTTGATGGCTCCGTCTTTAATCCCATAGACTCCCGGTTCTGTCAGCAGATAATTTCCCTGATACTTGCTGTCCCAGTTTCCATTTCCATCTGTAAAGCAGACAGAAGCACTACTTTCATTTCCCATGGTAATCACATACTTCCATTGGTAGCCGGACTTTTCTGTGGTTTTCGTCATTGCTATGCCCGGCAGGTCTGTCCATTCTCCATTTCCCACCTGATAATGAATGTAAACCGGAATCCAGCCTGTATTGCCATAATATACCTCTATGGTATTGCCTGTGTCCGGATTCAGCTTTGTCACCTTGCCATTTTTAATTCCATATTGTCCTTCATATACCTTATAGTTACTTTCATTTTGACTGTCCCAACTGCCATTTCCGTTATTAAAGCAGACAAAAGCTTCACTGGCACCTTTTAAATCAATCACATATTTCCATTGATAGCCGCTTTGACTTCCATCCTTTGCCATCTCTACCCCCGGCAGGCTTGTCCATTCTCCGTTCCCTACCTGATAGTGGATATTGGCTCTTTCCCAGCTTTCATTGCTGTAATAAACCTCAACAGTTCCAGGTTGGAATGGCACCTGAGTAACGGTAGGTGTAATATCTGAGGTTATGATCTTCGTAATTTCCCCATTTTTAATTCCGTAAGTTCCTGCATAAACCTTATAATTTACTTCATTTCTACTGTCCCAGTTTCCATTTCCATCATTGAAGCAGACCGTGGCTTCACTGGCTGTTCCTAATTCAATTACATATTTCCATTCATAACCACTCTGGCTGCTATCCCTTGTCATCTCCATCCCCGGCAGGCTTGTCCATTCTCCGTTCCCTACCTGATAGTGGATATTGGCTCTTTCCCAGCTTTCATTACTGTAATAAACCACCGCCTGATTTGTGATGATGGGCGCTACTGTAACCGTAGGAGTCACCGTCCTCACCGGAGCAGAGGTAACTGTTGTTGCAGGCTGCTCTGTAATTGTAGGTTTGGTGGTTGGTGTAACTGTTTCTGTCGGTTTATGGGTAACCACCGGTGGTTTCGTAGGTACCGCAGAAACATGACTCTCTAACAGATTTCCGTTTTTGTCATAGGTATAGGTGACTACACTGCCGTCCTTATAAGTCACCTTGGTAAGACGGTTTAGCTTGTCATAGGTGTATTGTGCACCGGTATTTTCTTTTGTGTTATTTGCAGTATCTGAATTTGTATCCTGCATATCTGCTGACGTTTTTGCCATTTCTGACATATAAAGTATATCTGCCCCTTGTGCTAACTGCTCTTTTGCCTGTGCTGTCTGTGACGGTATAAGGCATCCATACAAGCTGAGCAATATAAACATACACATGGCTATGCACCGTCTTTGTTTTTTGTAGGTTTTCATGATGATTCCTCCTTTTCTGTCTGCAATTTATTGATTCCATTTATCTATTCATTTCCCACTATTTTTTCTCACCCTTTCTTAAATTGATTGCGAAATTCCCTGTCTTTTACAGTTTACACTATTTTTTTTCCATCCGATGATTTCCGAACTGAATGACATAAATTTCCTAAACTCAAAAAAAGAAAAAGGCAAAAAGCTTGAAAAATCAAGGTTTTTCCTTTTTCCATTTTTTATGAATATATAATTTTGTGCAGTTCGTTGCAAATTTCATGCTGTCTGGTTCGGAAATCTCTATTTTGAAAATTTTTGTGGTATAATAAAAGATTAGACACTTGATACAAAAAGAGAATTGTAACTATTTTAGTAACTGTTCAGTAGGTCTGTGCATTTACTGCACAGCCCTATATAAAAACTGAGAGGAAACAATCGAGTAGGAGGGGGTGACTAACCCCCGTCCTCTCACACCACCGCTCATGCGG
>CAMWHJ010000050.1 GCA_947174015.1 uncultured Lachnospiraceae bacterium
AATTTTGCATGGTTCTTTGCTCGTAACTATGAAGGTACTGAATAGTTACGAATAAATAGTGAAATAGTGCCGGAAATCAGGAGCATATTTGTGGAAACATCACAAATATGCTTTTCTTGTTGAAATATCTATGGTATAATTATGAAAATATGAGCTTTGTTTTGTTAGTACAGCAAAAATAAGATAGGAGGGATTTCTATGAATTTCAAACTACAAATTCGTAGATGGTGCAGTGTAATTTTAGTATATGTCATGCTGCTTTCACAACTGGTACCCGGTGTAACTGTTGAAGCAGCAGTCAAGAAGCCCACAAGCATAACTTTAAGTGAGAAGAGTACTACCATGTATGTAGGGCAGAAACTTACCCTGAAGGTAAAGACTGTGAAGCCTGCGGGGGCTTCTAAGGCGGTCACATGGAGTACCTCCAACAAAAAGATTGCAACAGTAAGTACCAAAGGCAGGGTAACTGCCAAAAAAGCAGGGACGGTAAAGATCACTGCTGTCAGCAAAAAGAACAGCAGAATCAAAGCAGTTTGCAGGATTAAGGTATGTAAGAAACCAACTTCCATAACCTTAAGCAGTCAGACCAAAAAGCTTACTGTAGGTGAAAGCTTTACCTTAAAGGTAAAAAAAGTGGTACCTAAGAATGCCTATTCTCAAGTGGGATTCTCTTCTGCCAACAAGAAAATTGCCACAGTGAATTCCAAGGGAAAGGTAAGTGCAAAAGCAAAGGGAACTGTAAAAATTACAGTGTACAGTAAATCCAATAAAAAGGTAAAGACCGTGTGTAAAGTTAAGGTGGAAGAGATACGGGCAACGGCAACTCCCACAGTAACCCCTACTCCTTCTCTGAAACCAACAGCTACCAGTGTTCCCACCACACCCCCTACGCCTACACCCACCACACGCCCGACGGTAACCCCGGAAGGAATGGCAGTTACAATCACACCAATTCCAACCTCATCACCGGGAACTGTGGAAAATATCGTACTGTATTCCGATTCTTATGGTCAGACTTCTTGGACCATCAACGAACAGGGGGATTTGAACATTACAGGCACTGGAGATATGTGGGATAGAGGAGGTGATCCGGCATGGCTGCGGTACCGGGATAAGATAATCAGGGCAACCGTGGAAGTAAACGGTGCAACTCATACAGAGGGAATGTTTAAAGAATGCAAAAAACTTAAGGCAGTGAATGTTGAGAACTTTGATACCAGTGATGTTGTCACCATGAGCGGAATGTTTCAGGATTGTAATGAGTTAGAAGAGCTTTCTGTCAATACATGGAATACTCCTAATGTACATGATTTAAGCTATATGTTTCAGAATTGTACCAGTATAAAGTTTTTAGATTTGAGAAATTTTGATACTATACTCGCAGAGCGTATGACAGGAATGTTCCAAGGCTGCATTAATCTGCAGGAGGTTCAAGTGTCCACCTTTGATGTGACTGCTGTAACAGATTTTGGTTATATGTTTGAGGATTGTCAGCGGCTGAAATATCTTGATTTAAGCAGCTTTGTTACTTCTGAAGCGGTGAATATGAACAGCATGTTTTATGGATGTTATGATCTGATGAATTTAGATACGGACGGCTTTCAGACGGACAAAGTACAGGATATGAGTTATATGTTTGGTGAATGCAGCAGCCTTAAGAATGTAAATGTGAGTTCTTTTGATACTTCCAGTGCATGGAATATGAAAGCAATGTTTCGAGGCTGCAGTAATTTGGAAGAATTAGATGTGAGTGGATTTGATACAGAAAAAGCCACTGCAGTTCATGAAATGTTTTATGGGTGCAGCAAGATAAGGAATCTTGACTTATCTAATTTTAATATTTCAGCAGGAAATAGTTTAAGCAGCATGTTCCGAGACTGCAACAGCTTAACTTCTTTGGACTTACGAAGTTTTGATACAAAAAATATTACCGATATGAGCCATATGTTTCATGGCTGCAGCAGTTTGACTGCCTTGGATGTGACACAGTTTAAGACCGAAAATGTGACAGACATGATGGGAATGTTTGAAGGCTGCAAGAAACTTACAAGTCTGGATGTAACCGGATTCGTAACAGATAAGGTAATCGATATGAGCCGAATGTTTGCTCAATGTGAGAAGCTGACAGAATTGAATGTCAGTAGCTTTAACACAGAATCGGTACTTCAAATCAATGGTATGTTCAGCGGCTGCAGTAATGTGGAATCATTGGATTTAAGCAGTTTTGATATCAGTCATGTGGTTTCCTATAATGGAGAGGTGTTTAGTGGGTGCAGATGTTTGATACGTCTGACAACACCTCACAAAACCGGAAGTATAGCATGTACTTTACCCGGCAGGTGGATAGATGCCAAAAATCAGATATATACCACCTTTCCATTAAGTGCTTCTGCCAGTATACAGCTAAAAAAGGCTGATCCTACTGCAACACCAACCATAGAGCCAATTGACCCACCCACAGGTACACCAACACCAAGACCTACCAAGTCTCCCACAGGCACACCAACACCAAGACTTACCAAGTCACCAACAGGTACGGCAAGCCCTCAACCGACTTTGCTTCCAACACCCACGGAAGATCCTTTGGCTACCCCGACTGTGAGAGTGACACCAACCGGTTTGGCGACACCAACAGGAAGCCTTACAGAAACAATAACACCTACGAATACTGCAACACCGGAAATCAGCGAGCCTCCAGTAAGCCCTGACAAGCCGGAAGTCAGCAAGCCGCCCACAAGCCCTGACACACCGGTAAGTCCTGAAGCACCGGAAATCAGCGAGTCTCCGGTAAGCCCTGACACACCAACAGTTTCCAGTGTGCCTTCCGTTCCGGTGAAATCGGATTTTTCAAGAACGCCAGTGGAATCAGAAAGTCCAAAGTTTACAGAAGATCTTATTTTTAACAGCAGCATCATCGGCAAAAAGGAAGTCGCAATGTACTTGGGAAACAGATGCTCAAGGCATAATTATCAGAAATTTCGTTTTTGGGGGTCAAATAGGGCACTCTTTGATGATAAAGGTATATTAAGGGTTAAGGAGCAGTTTTATTACATTAACAAAAGAATATGCTAGACAAAATGAAATAGAAATGATACACTAAAGAACGAGCCAAACATTCATGCAGGCATGAAAAGTTGGCTCGTTGTTTTTTCGAAAATCATACAAGAGAAATGAGGTAAAAAATATGGCACAATTATGGGGCGGACGCTTCACTAAGGAAACAGACAAACTAGTATATAACTTTAACGCATCTATCACCTTTGATAGAAAATTTTATCGTCAGGATATTCAGGGCAGCATAGCCCATGTAACTATGCTGGCAAAGCAGGGGATTTTAACGGAAGATGAGAAAAACCAGATTATTCAGGGATTGCAGGGCATTTTAGCAGATGTGGAAAGCGGTCAGTTGGAAATTACCGAAGAATATGAGGATATTCACAGCTTTGTGGAAGCCAACCTCATTGACCGCATTGGTGATGCAGGCAAAAAATTACATACTGGAAGAAGCCGTAACGATCAGGTGGCACTGGATATGAAATTGTATACCAGAGATGAAATCTTAGAGGTACAGGAACTTTTAAAAAACCTTCTGAAAACACTTTTAAAAATCATGGAAGAAAATATGGATACCTATATGCCGGGCTTTACCCATTTGCAGAAAGCACAGCCCATTACACTGGCTCATCATTTCGGTGCTTATTTTGAAATGTTTCAGCGGGATTTATCCAGAATGGAGGACATTGTAAAACGTATGAATTTCTGTCCGCTGGGCTCTGGTGCTTTGGCTGGAACCACTTATCCTTTGGACAGAGAATATACCGCAGAGCTTCTTGATTTTGCAGGGGCAACAAGGAACAGTATGGATTCGGTATCCGACAGAGATTATGTGATAGAATTTTTATCTGCATCATCTACGGTTATGATGCATTTAAGCCGTTTCTGCGAGGAGATTATAATTTGGAACAGCAACGAGTACCAGTTTGTGGAGATGGATGATGCATACAGTACCGGAAGCAGTATTATGCCACAGAAGAAGAATCCGGACATTGCCGAGCTGGTGCGTGGAAAAACCGGGCGTGTGTATGGTGCTTTGGTGTCTGTTCTCACTACCATGAAGGGGATTCCGCTGGCATATAATAAGGATATGCAGGAGGACAAGGAATTGACTTTTGATGCCATTGATACGGTGAAGGGGTGTCTTGCTTTATTTACCGGTATGGTATCTACGATGAAGTTTCAGAAGGAACGAATGGCAGCCTCTGCCATGAATGGCTTTACCAATGCCACAGATGCGGCAGATTATCTGGTCAATAAAGGGGTGCCTTTTAGAGATGCCCATGGTATTGTAGGTCGTCTGGTGCTTTACTGTATTGACAAGAACAAGTCACTGCTGGATATGACTTTAGAAGAGTATAAGGAGATTTCTCCGGTGTTTGAAGAGGATATTTATGATGCCATCAGCTTGGAAACCTGCGTGGAAAAGCGCCTTACACTGGGAGCACCATCTCAGGCTGCCATGAAGCAGGTGATTGCAGAGTATAAGAAGATGCTGTAATTGGAGGAGGTGGTGACAAATGCAGAAACTATTTCACAAATCACCTGTTTTTGCGGGTTGCTGCTTTGGATATGGTTTATCAATTGCTTTTTTATTGATGGAAAGATTATTGCTGGACTGGAGTTATACAGAAAAGTGGGTATATATTGATGGTACTCTAAGGCTGTTATTTGGTTTGGCTGGTTTACTCATATTAAAAGGGATAAGGAAAGAGACTTTTGTTGAACAGTTTAAAAAGAAAATTGATAAAAAAGTGATTATTTATCTGGTGCCAATTATGATATTTTTTATGCTGGAAATCACATTGTTTGCTTTTGCAGAAAACATTATATTTTCCCACATAAATTCATTTTTTCTCATGTGGATTACACAAATAACCACAGGACTTTGGGAGGAAACAGCATGCAGAGGAATTTTGATGAGTGGGATGTTACTAAAATGGAGTTCTACCGTGAAAGGTCGTATTGCATGTGTGATGATAAGTGGACTATTATTTGGTTCCTTGCATTTCTTTAGTTTCATTTATGGAAACGATATGATAAGCTGCTTATGGAGTGCGTTATATACATCTCTCTGGGGAATGTTTATGGGGGCAATTTATATGGTGTCAGACAATTTGCTTTTGGTAATGTTTATTCATGCAATATGGGATATTGTTGTCAGAATACCTGACTATTTTATGGAAGGATATAGAGAAGGAATCCTTTTAAATACAGTATATGTACTTCAGGACATTATTCAACTGGCAGTGTTTCCGATTGCTGCAATAGGGATATGTATTGTTTCCGCTAAGTTTTATCATGAATCTGAAGCAAATGCAAAGTGCTGTACGGAATAAAAACTTAATCCCCCAGCCTGGCTGGGGAAATTGGAGTAAACAACAGCATTAGGAATGGTATAAAAGCCTCCTGCATGTTACAATGAAAATGATGTGACAAGTGAAACTCAAAGGAAAAAGACGGTCTCAATGGGAAGTATGAGTAAATGCCTTGAAGATTATGTAATAGAGGTTGCATTCGAAAGGATATTTGATAATTTGCATGAATTGGAATTAGCGGATGACATCAGCAATTTTGGGAGGTAGATAATATGGCATTATCACGGAAAAGTATAAAAAAAGATTATGGGACATTTGTGAAAGAATATTCTGTACAAAGCCGTAAAAACCGCAAAAATAATGACAGACCTTATGATAGAAAACTAGAAGAAAAAATTAAGAAAATGCGTCCAGAGGAACTTATGGAAATTTTGGATGAAGAATAGAAATATCATTTTAAAAACTTCTAATTTGTAAAGCATTCATTAAAATTTATTGTAAAATCTTGTCCAAATAAATCAAGACGGTTTTTTAATAAAGCAGATATAATGGTAGTGAGAAGTGGGAGGGAGCAAATGGATACAATTAAAACGGTACAGGCAATGCAGGAATATATTGGTCAACATTCTGTGGAGGAAGATTTCTCCATTGAAAAGGTATGTGTTAGTGTTGGGATTTCCCGTCGGCATGGGGATAGGCTGTTTAAAAAATATATTGGCAAGACATTACAGGAATATATCCATGCCGTTTGTTTAACGCAATGTGCACAGGAACTGCTTTGCACAGAGAATACCATTATGGAAATCGCTTTAAATGGACATTTTCAATCACATGAAGGGTTTACTCGTTCATTTGCAAAAAGATTTAACATTACACCATCGGTATATCGTGACCAAAAAATTGCTATTCCTTTATTTGTTCAATATCCCATCACCCATTATTATGCTTTGTTAAAACAGGAGGAATCGAATATGGAACATGAGTTAAGGTTATGCATGATTACGGCAAAGGAGAGACCAAAAAGGAAACTGATTTATCTTCCGTCTAAAGATGCAAGGGACTATTTGTCCTATTGTGAAGAGATGGGCTGTGATTGGGAAGGAATGTTAAACAGTGTACCGGAAAAAATGGAGAAGGCAGCTTTACTTGAACTTCCGGATAGTATAGTTGAAGAGGGATTTTCAAAAACAGCATCAGGTATAGAAGTTCCGTTTGATTATGATAAAACGGTGCCGGAGAATTATAGGGTTGCAGAACTTCCGGAATGTATTATGCTGTTTTTCCAAAGTGAACCTTATGAAAATCCAGAAGATTTTTGTACAGCCATAGAGAGTTCTTATGAAGCTGTCCGCAGGTATAATCCATCTTTGTATGGATATCAATATGCATATGATATAGCCCCCAGTTTCAATTTTGGAGCAGAGCCCAGTGTAGGGGGAATCATTGCTGTTCCGGTGGTAAAAAAACCAGAATCATAAAATTTATGAAAGAGCAACAGGAAGAGAGGATGATATGAATAATCATATGGTTGGAGTAGTATTTCAATATGTATTCATAGGTATTACTGGTTTGATAGGATTATCATTTATAATCTGTAATTGGGTGTGTGCAATTTACCGTCTGGTGGTAGGACATTCCCCCTCTCTTGCCCCTTTGGTTGGAGCATTTTTCATGACAATTTGTCTATGCATTACGCCATTTCGGGAGTATTGGTGGTTAGGAGTTGTGCTGGATCTCAGTGTGTGGGAAATTCTATACTGGCTGCTAGGGGAGCTTTTTCGTAAAATAGGGGAGTTTTTTAGGAAATTGCGACATTGAAGAAAAGAAGAATTTGCTTATGTGATAGTTTCATGAATTTTGACTTCCAGGTTTTCTTATGGACATTTCAGCAACGGCAAAAATTTGTAACAGTTCAGGTATCTGAACTGTTACAAATTTTTTGTACTTTCAGACATTTTTTGCCAAAAAAGGCTAGACTAATTTGGAAGTTTATGAGAAAATAGTATTCGATGATGATAAATTTTTAACTATTACAATGAAAATTTATCAAGAAAGAGTTTTATACTCAAAGTAAATACATAGAATGGAAGGAGTTTTAAAATGATCTATTCACATGAAGTTGAAAAAATGTGTCCAGTTGCAGCAACAGGTGGACAGCATGGTGCAGCACCTATTCCAGAAGAAGGAAAATGGGTAAAAGCAAAAGAAATCAAAGATATCTCCGGTTTAACACACGGTATTGGCTGGTGTGCTCCTCAGCAGGGTACATGTAAGCTTACTCTGAATGTAAAGGAAGGAATTATTCAGGAAGCATTGGTGGAAACCATTGGATGTTCCGGTATGACACATTCCGCAGCGATGGCTTCTGAAATCTTGCCAGGAAGAACTTTGTTGGAAGCATTAAATACAGATTTGGTTTGTGATGCCATCAATACAGCCATGAGAGAACTGTTTTTACAGATTGTCTATGGAAGAACACAGTCTGCATTTTCAGAAGACGGACTTCCCGTTGGTGCAGGTTTGGAAGATTTAGGTAAGGGCTTACGTTCTCAGGTTGGTACTATGTACGGAACCTTAAAGAAGGGACCTCGTTATCTTGAAATGACAGACGGCTATGTAACAGGAGTTGCATTAAATGAAGATGATGAGATTATCGGTTACCAGTTCGTAAACTTTGGAAAAATGATGGACTTCATCAAAGCTGGTGATGATGCAAATACAGCATTTGAAAAGGCTAAGGGTCAGTATGGACGTGTTGATGATGCAGTTAAAATCATCGATCCAAGAAAAGAATAATTCAGGAGGTAATTTAAGATGGCTTTATTTGAATCATATGAAAGAAGAATTGACCAGATTAATGCTGTATTAAAGCAGTACGGAATCGGTTCTATTGAAGAAGCGGCAGAAATCACAAAGGCTGCTGGTTTAGATGTATATAAACAGGTGGAAGGAATCCAGCCAATCTGTTTTGAAAATGCAAAATGGGCTTACACAGTAGGTGCAGCTATTGCAATAAAAAAGGGCTGTAAGAGAGCAGCAGATGCAGCAGCAGCTATCGGTGAAGGTCTTCAGGCATTCTGTATTCCGGGTTCTGTGGCTGACCAGCGTAAGGTAGGATTAGGACATGGTAACTTAGGAAAAATGCTTTTAGAGGAGGAAACAGACTGTTTTGCATTTTTGGCAGGACATGAATCTTTTGCAGCAGCAGAAGGTGCCATCGGTATTGCTGAGAAGGCAAACAAGGTTCGCCAGAAACCATTAAGAGTTATCTTAAATGGTCTTGGAAAGGATGCAGCACAGATCATTGCTCGTATCAATGGATTTACTTATGTTGAAACAGAAATGGATTATCATACAGGTGAAGTGAAGGAAGTATTCCGCAAACCATACTCCAACGGACTTCGTGCCAAGGTAAACTGTTATGGTGCAAATGATGTAACAGAAGGTGTTGCAATCATGCACAAGGAAAAGGTAGATGTTTCCATTACCGGTAACTCTACAAATCCAACACGTTTCCAGCATCCGGTTGCAGGTACTTACAAGAAGGAATGCATCGACCAGGGAAAGAAATATTTCTCTGTGGCATCCGGTGGTGGTACTGGTCGTACTCTTCATCCAGACAATATGGCAGCAGGTCCGGCTTCCTATGGTATGACAGATACTATGGGACGTATGCACTCAGATGCTCAGTTTGCAGGTTCTTCTTCCGTTCCGGCACATGTGGAAATGATGGGATTAATCGGTATGGGCAACAATCCCATGGTTGGTGCTACGGTTGCAGTGGCTGTTAGTGTGGAAGAGGCTGCTAAGGCTGGGAAGTTCTAAGGTTTTTTGAAAAAGAGACATATATTATTTGTCCACGCAAACGAAACGTGGCGGACAAAAAATGATAGGACCACTATTCAGTGGTCCTATCTGTTATATATAGTTCAGAAAGTTTTTCAATCAATTCTGAAAGCAGGTTTCATGTATAATTTGATCCGCTTTTCATAACCTTTTACAGTGGTATCTTTTAGATTTATTTTACAGTAATTTTCAATCCAATAATCCAGATAATATGAGATACACAACAGGGTTTGAAAATTATACGCAAAGGAGGTTATTGTAAATGGAAGACAAAAGAAGCATTCCTAAATTGCATAACATTGCCACAGCGATTAAATTGTGGATTGCTATACTATTTGAGGCTGTTATCATAATTTTGCTATGTTGGTTTGCGATTCATCAGCATAAAGAAATTGTGAAAAAGGAGGAAGAAGAAATCTTTGTGGGAGAAAACATTTCTGCTGCGGTGGACTTAAGCCTTATCACAAATGAACTTCGCACAATGGGGGAACTGACCACAGTGGAATACTTATATACAGATGCTGGAAAGTTCACTGATTTGAAACAAATTAAAGGGATAGATATTCCATTGACCACAAAATCCTTTTTGATCAAATGGAATGGAGTCATTAAGGCTGGGCTGGATGTTACGGAAATCAAAATTTATACAGAAGAAAATGCGAAAACAATTGTTGTTCAAATTCCGCAGGCTGAAATACTCAGTCACGAAATTGATAATGACAGTTTGGAAACTTTAGATGAACATAATAATATATTTAATAAGATAACTGTAGATGATGTGAACTCTTTTATTGGCGAAAGTAAGAAATTCATGGAGCAGAGAGCCATAGAACATGGTTTATTGGAGAAAGCAATGGAAAACTCAGAAACTCTAATTATGAAATTTCTGGAATCAAATAACGATATTTATGATAATTACAAAATTGAAATAGAAGTTATTGACAAATGATAATGTTCCGCTTGTGCCTTATGAGAGTATGAAATCTGTTTATTTACAGTATAAAATTGAAGATATTACCAATCTTACTTTTCGAAAACTAGGAAAATTTTATAAAAATTAGGAAAAAAGCACGTCATAAAATCTATGAGTTTAATAAAATTGTAACAAAAAAGAAATATTTTATTGGATCATATGGAAAATCAAAAAAAAGTGTTGTATAATGATAAAAAGTGCTGAGATAAAATTAAAAGAGTGAGGAAAGTGATATCATGAGTGAGAAAAAAGAGAAATATCATGTACGTTTTGTGCAAAACAGTTCTTTTTGGGCGACTTGGTTTATATTTTTTGTGTTTCTAATTGGAGGCTGTGTGCTGTGTTATCAAGGAAATTTGACAACAAGTCGATATAATGCAAGAAAAAATTTGAGCAATCTTTCTTTGGATACGCTTCATGAAGGTACCTATGTAGAAGGAACAGTTTATTCCACTTTCTGTTGCTATGGAAGCTATGATCTAAAGGATTATTATGTGGTGAAAATTGGTAAGGATAAAGAGGAATATATTACACTTTTGAGTCAGACAGTGGACAGTATGGAATTGGAAAAGCTGCCGACCCAGAGTTACCAATGGCAGGATGACAGCTTGGACTCCTTTCAGGAGGCGGAAGAAGGATACTATATCTGTGGCATCATCCAGCAGATGAACCCGGAAAATTTTAATTATGATTATTTGGAGCGACAATTAAATACTACCGACCGGGTTAAAATTAATAAGATGATTTCGCCCAAATATTGTGTCAAGTTGATTAATGCAAAAAATATTTCTGTTTGGGGAAATACAGGTAAACTTTCGCTGTTTTTGGCAGGTCTTGTTTTTGTTTTTGTGGTAGTTCCAAGTTATCAAAAAAGGGTTAGAGTGGAACAGATAGGGACAGAGACAGGAGAACAGTACCGTCAGAATCGCCAGAAGACATCGGCTTCTATTAAGCGTTTTATTGAAAATACTTATGACAGCGTGGTGCGGATTATTTTTGAACATCAGGGCAATATTGTTCAGGTTACCTCAAAATCAGAGATTCATGACATTTTAAATTGCTTTCTGTGTGCCAATTATGATAAAGTATATGATGATTATTATATAGAACAAAATGATATCTATGAGATAGAATTTGTAATGGATAATGAAGATTCAATTTCTGGTTCTTTAAATAGAGAAAATGTGATATTATGGTATGGAAATTGTACTAGAATGGATCGCAATTCCAGTAAAAAAGTGAAAACAATATTTCAAAGTATGGAGATATAGGCGGTGAAAACTGCCTATATTTCTATGGGAAGGGAGAATGTATGTTAGCAATTATTTATCTTTTGGTTTGTCTGTTGACAGGCTATGGGATTATGGTGTGGATGGCACCATCAATTTTTGATGTGACCAAGCAAACTTATGGAAAAAAGGATATCAATGTTTCACCCATTCTTGTGTGGCTGCCGGCAATTACGATTACCGGTGTTTTTTTAGTTACATGGACGGTTTATATTTTAGGTCATTTTTTTGCATCTTCCAGAACACCTCTGGTAGCGGCCAATCTGATTACCATGGCAGGCTACATAGGTTTATCAGCAGTTTTGTTGTATCTGAAAGTAAGGAAGAAGCAGTTAAGTAAGCCTCCAGTGCTTTGTGCTGAAACAAAAAGCTATGTCACAGAGGGGGGGCTTCTCTTATGCTGTATTGCTTTAGCCACATTTTTGATGTTTTATACCTTTCATGTGTATGATGGAAATCTTTGTATTGGATACACAGTATACAGTGATTTTTCACCTCATATGAGTATGATACGTTCTTTTTCTTATGGAAATAATTTTCCCACATGGTATCCCTACTATACAGGAATTGATGTAAAATATCACTTTATGTTTCAGTTTTTGGCAGGAAATCTGGAATTTCTCGGAATGCGGATTGATTATGCATTTAACATTCCAAGTATCATAAGCTTAGTGTTTGTATTTATGCTGCTGTATGTGCTGACAGTGAAAATAACAGGCAAAAAGCTGGCAGGCTGGATTGCAGCTTTGCTTTTTGCATTTCGAAGTTCGGAAACTTTGTTTACCTTTTTGGCAGAGACACCAGAGGGGGAGAGTGCATGGCAGAGATTAAAGGACAACACAGAATTTTTAGGATATACCACCAACGAAAACTGGGGCTTGTGGAACCTGAATGTGTATGCAAATCAAAGACATCTGGCACTGTGTCTTGCCATGATGCTGCTGGTTCTGATTCTGGTACTTCCAAAGCTTTATGAGACTTTTGAAATGTGGCAGGAGATGAAGGGACAGCCGGAAATGAATTTTCAGAAATATTTTAAGGCAACCTTTTTTGAGAAAAGCGGCTGGGTGCTGGGAGATTATAAACTTGCTGTCTTTATCGGTCTGCTGGCAGGAGCCAGTGCATTCTGGAATGGAGCAGCACTGATTGCCCTATTATTGATACTGTTTTTTATTGCTGCACTTTCCAAAAATCGACTGGATTTTGTGATTATGGCAGGCATATCAGGAGTATTGTCACTGATACAATCCAAGGTGTTTATGCAGGAGTCTTCCATTTCTGCCCAGTATTTCTTCGGCTTTATTGCAGAGAATAAAAACCTTTGGGGAGCCACAGATTATATTCTGCGGTTGATTGGCTTGCTGGCAATTCTTGTCGTGGCAGCATTTTTGTATTACAAAGGTGTAAAGCGGTATTTGATTTTTGTATTTACAACTCCTTTCATTTTTTCCTTCACGGTATCTCTGACGGTGGATCCTACGGTAAATCATAAGTATATTATGATGTCCTGTATGCTGTTGGATGTGATGGTGGCAGGTTTTATTACGGATTTTATTCAGAAAAAGGATGTGGTTCGTTATATAGGAGCCGCACTTTTGGTGGTGTTTTTGACTGCAACCGGTATTTATGACACTTACAGTATTTATGTAAGAAATGGCGGAGGGCGAGAAGTCAGTTTGAATCTAAATGACCCGGTAACAGAATGGGTACATGAGAATGCAGATTCTAAGGATGTCTTTCTGACAGCACCATATACGGTAAACCCGGTGACTATGGGCGGTGCCATGCTTTATAATGGTTGGGAGTACTTTGCATGGTCAGCAGGCTATGACACAGGTTACAGAGATGTGCAGGTGGCTGCCATGTATTCTGCCGCTACTTCAGAAGAACTTATGAGTCTTGTGGAGGAAAATGAGATTGATTATATTGTGGTGGATATAGATGCTCGAAACCAAGAGGGATATACGGTCAACGAAGAAGTGATTGCCCAGACCTATGGTGTGGCATATACCCAAGGTGAGGGTAATTACAAGTTTACTATTTATGATACCAGAGAAAATTTATATTACCAATAAGAGAAGAGGAAAAAGAAAATGTTTGCTTTTATATACTTATGTATCTGCGTTTTGCTTGGTGCTGCTGTTTTTAGTTATGTATATCCTCAAATATTTCAAAAGGATGTGTATGCCTACAACCGAAAAAAGGTCTTGGTTTCGCCTGTTTTATTGTGGTTTCCGGCATGTGCAGTAGTTGGGATTTTGTTACTGACTTGGACAGTATATATCCTTGCCCGCTCCTTTTATGGTAATGAGCATGCATTGTTGTATGCCAATATTATTAGCATGATATTTTATACAATAATTTCCGTTGTATTGCTGAAATTAAAACAAATGAAATCAAACAAAACCAATGCATTTGTGGCAGGTTTGTCAGATTCTTCCAAATATTTATGGGTGGAACGGGGATTTTTCCTGTGTTGTTTTCTGTTTGTGCTTTATTTGATGTATTATACTTTTCATATAAAAGACAGAATTTTATATGTGGGAGGTTCCGTTTGCGGAGATTTTGCAGTTCATTTGAGTATGATACGTTCTTTTTCTTGGGGAGATAATTTTTACACAGGTTATACTCTTTACGCAGGAGAGGATATTAGGTACCACTTTATGTATCAGTTTTGGGTTGGGAATTTAGAATTTCTTGGTCTGCGGATTGATCATGCCTTAAATATTTCCAGTGCCTTAACCATGATTTTTGCAAGCATGCTGCTGTATGTGCTGACGGTAAAGATTTCGGCAAAAAATAGAGCAGGATACATTGCTGTTTTGTTGTTCTATTTCCGAAGTTCTGAAAGCTTTTTCCATTATGTTGCCGAGACACCAACGGAGGAGAGTTTAAAAGACAAACTTTTGAACAATGGTGCCTACATCGGCTATACACCCAATGAAAACTGGGGAATCTGGGGATGGAATGTCTTTGCAAATCAAAGGCATCTTGCCATTTCTCTTTCAGTTGCCCTGTTGGTGGTAATCTTGGTTTTACCAAAATTGTATGAAACCTTTCGGTGTTTTCGAACACTGGAAATACAGAAAGTCTGTGGACCCTCGGCTTATATCAAAGAATGCTTTTTTACAAAGGGTGGCTGGAAGGTTAAGGATTACCGGCTAATGATTCTATTAGGTATTCTTGCCGGTGCCAGTGCATTTTTCAATGGTGCAGTATTTATTGCTTTGATTTTAATGGTATTTTTTATTGCGGCACTGTCCAAAAATCGTTTGGATTTTTTGATTTTTGCAGGGATTGCAGGTGCTTTGTCCCTCGTACAATCAAATACATTTATATACGGAGATGCCGTTTCGCCGGAGTACTATTTTGGCTTTTTGGCAGAAGCAAAGACTTTTTGGGGTGTGTTATACTACCTGATTCATCTTCTTGGTATCTTGGTAGTGGTATTGGGGGCAGCTTTTATGCATTACAGAGGAGTTAACAGGTATTTGCTGTTTGTTTTTCTTACTCCGGCTGTTTTGACATTTACGGTTAAGATGACCAATGATATTAATGTAAATCATAAGTATTTGTTTATCTCCTGCATGATGCTGGATGTGATTGCAGCAGCATTTGTTGCAGATCTAATTCAGAAGAGAGAATATATACGAAATTTTTGTGTAGGTATTCTGGTAATTATGCTGACTTCCACAGGAATATACGATATTCACTGTTTGAAAAAGCAAAATGTGGAGAAAACGGCATGCAAGCTCTCCATGGAGGATCCGGTTAGTTTATGGATCAAAGAAAATACGGATTCCTCAGATATTTTTTTAACACCTCCGTATGTATTGAATAGAGTTACGGCAGCAGGTGCCATGCTATATCAGGGATATCAGTATGTATGCTGGTCGGCAGGGTATGATACAGCGGTGAGAGATGCCCAAGTTGCTGCCATGTATTCCGCATCCAGTTCTGAGGAATTGAAAAATCTGATTGCCGAAAATGATATTGCCTATATTATTGTAGATGCAGATGTTCGGGTACAGGAAAGGTACTTGGTAAATGAAGAGGTGATTGCCTCCACTTATGCAAGTGTCTATACAGAGGGAGAGGGAAAGGAAAAATTTACAATTTATGATACTGCACAGATTTTGCAGTAAATGTTTACAGGGGTTGCGGTGTGTGGCAGGAAGAAAAAATCTTTTTTCTTTCTCCACATGCTTCACCCCTTTACCTTTTTTGCAAAAAATGTTAATATAAAACTATAGATTTGAAAGGGAGGGATCCAAATGATGAAGGTACATACAAAAATTATAAAAGCAGCATTGGCAGCAACATTTGTCTTTTTGTTTTTATATCATCCATATACAATTGGAATAGAACAAAATACAGTTTTGGCAGCTCAAGTCAAGGAATATAAAATTAATTATGATTTAGACGGAGGAGAAAACAGCCAGACAAATCCTGACAGCTATCAGGCAGGAATTGGTGTAACCTCTTTTGCAGAGCCATATAAATTCGAACATAATTTTGAGGGCTGGTATTCGGATGCGGCACTGCAGAATAAAGTTACTTCTATTGATGCAGACACCAGCGGAAATGTGACACTGTATGCAAAGTGGAGCATGTATGATTATGATTATAATATCTATTATAACACCAATTATGGCTACAACGGTGAACATAATCCTTCCGGCTATTATGAGGGTGTAGGGGTACATATATTGGAAGATGCAAAACGCAGAGGTTATACCTTTGAGGGCTGGTATTTGAAAGATGTCAATATGCCTTATACAAAAAAAGTGGAAAGCATCAGCGAAACAGCCTCCGGAGACATTTCTATCGAGGCGAAATTTACCCCAAATACATATCAGATTACTTATAATCTGATGGGCGGAGAGTTTGCAGAAGAAGGAATTACAAGCTATGTGTTTGGAAATACTTATACAGAGTTTCCAAAACCGGCGTTAGAAACAAAGCGTTTTGATGGCTGGTATCTGGACAAGGATTGCACAAGAAAGTTTGCCGGAATTGATAAGGAGACTTTGGGAGATCTTACTTTATATGCTAAATGGAGAGAGGCAGTGGCAGAGGAGGTAATTCTGGATGTAACAGAGCTTACCTTGATGGAAGGTCAGGAGGCAGATATTTCTGTTATCGGAATTTTACCAGAGGATGCACTGGATAAAACAATTGTGTTCGAAAGCGGAGATGAAACCATTGCCACGGTAGATGAAAATGGTCATATTCAAGGAATTGCACCGGGACAGACAGAGATTTATGCAAGAGTACATGAAACGGCAGCTGTCTGCAAGGTAACGGTAGAAGCACTGCCTACACCAACACCTACTCCCACCAATACACCTACACCAACGCCAACGCCTACTCCAAGGGTTTATCAGGTAGCATTTTTCACTTCAAAGTACAGTGTAAAAACCACAAAGACAGTGAATACCAAAGTAAAGTTAGAGGCAGGCGATCAGGTGAAATCCTATCAGTCTTCCAATACCAAGGTGGCGAAAGTAGATAAAAACGGTGTTGTGAAAGGTATCAGTGTGGGAACGGCACAGATTACAGTTACCACCACGCATGGTGCAAAAGCAGTCTGCACGGTAACAGTGTCTAAAAACATAGTAAAGACAAAAAAGCTGACCTTAAGCAATGTGAAAAACGGAAAGCTGACGCTCAAGAAGGGAAAAACCTTCCGTATCAAGGCTGTAATTACCCCAAAGGATTCTACAGAGGGCTTAAAGTATACTACATCCAAAAAGAGTATTGCCACGGTCAGTACCAAGGGGCTTATCAAAGGAAAAAAGAAAGGAAATTGTATTATTACAGTAAAAAGTGGCAGTAAATCAAAGAAAATTATGCTTACTGTAAAATAAACATTTGGAAACAATCATGACAGATATCAGAGAATATTTAGAACAGCACAAAATGATCGCAGATGGAGCTTTTGGCACTTACTTTCAGCAAATAGCCGGGGAGGAAGCAGGGCTGCCGGAACTGGCAAATTTAAATCATCCAGAGTTGGTACAACAGGTTCACAGGGAATACATAGCAGCCGGAGCAATGCTTCTTCGCACCAACAGCTTTGCTGCCAACACCATTTCCATGAGATGTGACAAAGTTACAGTAAAGCAGGTGGTGCGTGCCTCTTATGAAAATGCACAGAAAGCAGTGAAAGACAGCGGCAAAGAAGTATATATAGCGGCAGATATCGGTCCTATTCCCCATGTACCCTTTGAGGAGGACAGTGAACAGCAGACAGAATATAAGCTGATGATTGATACTTTTTTGGAATGTGGTGCCAAGCTGTTTTGCTTTGAGACATTTAGCGAGATTTGGCTGCTGCAAAAGCTGGCTGAATATATTAAAGGTAAGGATGCATCTGTGTTTATTATTACCCAGTATACTTTGAATAAATATGGATATACAAAAATGGGTATTAGTGCCAATCGGATTCTAAGTGATCTTAACATAGACGATAATATTGAGGGGGTGGGTTTTAACTGTGGAATTGGATCCGCCCATCTGTATGATGTGCTGAAGAAACAAAATTTAAACATCAATAAATTCCTTACGGCTATGCCAAATTCCGGCTATCCGGAGGTATTGCAGGACAGAACCGTATATTCCGGCAACAGTGATTATTTTGCCCAAAATTTAAATGATATCTCCCAATTGGGGATGAATATCATCGGAGGCTGTTGCGGTACCACCCCAATTTACATTGAAAAGCTGGCAGAAAGGGTTGATTTGGTCAATCATCGGGAACGGACACAAGGGGAAATTCCCGATGAAAAGGAAACACAAGGAGTTGTTGTCAATTCTTTCTATCAGAAAATGGAGTCTGGGAAAAAGGTAATTACTGTGGAACTTGACCCGCCCTATGATGCCAATGCAGAAAAAATCATGGATTGTGCCCATCGGTTAAAGGGGATGGGGGTAGATATGATTACTTTTGCAGATTCCCCCATGGGCAAAGCGAGAGCAGATTCCTGTATGATGGCAATTAAAGTGATGAATCAAGTGGGAATCCCGGTGATGCCCCACATTGCCTGCAGGGATAAAAATGTGATATCCATACGGGCAAGCATTCTGGGAGCTTACTTGAATGGTGTCCGTAACTTTCTGTTGGTGACTGGTGATCCGGTGCCGGCAGACAGCAGAAATGAGATTTCCGGTGTGTTTGATTTTAATTCCATGAAATTAATGCAGTACGTGAATGATATGAATTTAGAACATTTTCATCCGGAGCCAGTGTGTTTTGGCGGAGCATTGAACCACAATCGGGGAAATCTTGATGTGGAAATCAAGCGAATGGAGAAAAAGATTGCTGCTGGGGCAAGTTATTTTTTGACACAGCCTATTTTCTCAAGGGAGGATATTGAGAAAATCCGCACTATCAAGGAAAAGCTTGATCCAAAGATTGTCTGTGGTATTATGCCATTGATCAGCTATCGAAATGCCTCTTTCATTAAGAATGAAATGTATGGCATTGATGTGCCGGATGAGGTGATGGCACAGTTTTCGCCGGATATGACAAGGGAAGAAGGTGAGGCAGTGGGAATTGGTGTGGCAAAATCCGTCATGGAGCAACTGGATTTCATTGCGGACGGTTATTATTTTATGCTGCCATTTAACAGAGTACATCTTATGGAACAGATATTGTAACTATTTATAAAGAGTAATTAATTATCACTGCTTGCACCGAGCATGGTGGCTATTTCATGCCTGCATTTTCGTGCAGGGCATATCTGTGGGAGGCATTACATATTTTTGCCTATAATCGGGAAGGTGCAGAATTACTGTAATAGTTAGTAACTATTCAGTACCTTCATAGTTACGAGCAAAGAACCATGCAAAATTGCCTACGGCAATGGTTCTTTGCCTGTTATATCCACTTTTTCTTACGGTCTGTGCAGTAAATGCACAGACCTACTGAATAGTTACAATAGTTACAACATATTTTGAAATTAGAGGAAAATAACATGACAAAGCAGGAATTTAAGAAACTGGTACAAAGTAAAATTGTAATCTTGGATGGAGCCACAGGATCAAATCTGTTGAAACGTGGGATGCCGGCAGGTGTGTGCCCGGAGCAGTGGATTTTAGAGAATCCGGAGGTTTTAAAAAAATTACAGCAGGAATTTGTGGAGGCAGGCAGTGACATTGTGTATGCCCCCACTTTTACTGCCAACCGAATTAAGCTGGCAGAATACGGTTTAGAGGATAAAATTGCAGAAATGAACCGAGAGCTGGTGGAAATCTCCAAAAAGGCAGTGAGCGGAAAGGCTTTGGTCGCCGGAGATCTGACCATGACAGGAGAACAGTTGGCACCCATGGGTTCTCTTGACTTTGAAGAATTGGTGGATGTGTATAAGGAGCAGATTGGGTATTTAGTGGAAGCCGGAGCAGATCTTCTGGTGGTGGAGACTATGTTAAGCCTTCAGGAGTGCCGTGCAGCATTGATTGCTGCAAAGGAAATCTGTGAACTTCCCATTATGGTAACTTTAACCTTTAATGAAGACGGTAAAACCTTATTCGGCACAGAGCCTTCCGCTGCTGCTGTTGTATTAGAAAGTTTAGGGGCAGCAGCAGTGGGTGTGAACTGTTCTGCAGGACCGGATAAAATGCTTCCCATTATCAAAGAGATGGCAGAATACACTTCTCTTCCTCTAATTGCGAAACCAAATGCAGGTCTGCCGGAGCTGCAGCCGGACGGAACCACTGAGTATAATATGGGTGCAAAAGAGTTTGTAAAATACACAATGGATTTAATTGAGGCAGGGGCTGAAATTGTGGGGGGCTGTTGTGGTTCTACCCCGGAGTTTATTGCCAAGATACAGGAAAAAGTAAAGAATTATGTGAAACAGCCCAAGGAAGAGAAAACACTGCGGGTATTGTCCTCAGAGCGGCGTGCCTTAAAGATTGATTTAAACGGAAAATTCCTCATTGTGGGAGAACGCATCAATCCTACCGGAAAAAAGTCACTTCAAGCAGAGCTTAGGGAAAACAACTATACCAGAGTGGTGGATTTTGCCAGAGATCAGGAAGAGTGCGGTGCCTCTATTTTGGATGTGAATGTGGGTATGAGCGGCATTGACGAAAAACAAACCATGCTGAATGTATTAGAAGAGGTTACCATGGCAACAAACCTGCCCCTGTCCATTGATTCCAGCCATGTGGATGTCATCGAGGTGGCACTGCGGAGATATCCGGGACGTGCACTGATTAATTCTATTTCTTTGGAAAAGGAGAAGTTTGAAAAGCTGATTCCCATCGCTGCAAAATACGGTGCCATGTTTATACTTTTACCCCTGTCTGATAAAGGACTGCCGGAAAATTTGGAGGAAAAAATTCAAATTATTCATACCATCTATGAGGCTGCATTGAAAGCCGGCTTAAAGAAAGAGGATATTGTAGTGGATGGCTTAGTGGCGACGGTCGGAGCCAACAAGAATGCGGGATGGGAAACATTAGAAACCATCCGCTATTGTAAGGAGGAATTGGAATTGGCCACGGTCTGCGGTTTGTCTAACATCAGTTTCGGACTGCCGGATCGAAGCTTTGTGAATACCACTTTCCTTACCATGGCAATTTTAAACGGACTCACCATGGCAATCTCCAACCCTTCCCAGGAGATGCTGGTAAAATGTGCCTATGCTGCCGATCTGCTTATGAACAAAGAAAATGCGGATATGGAATATATTAACACCATTAACCGTTTGAAAAAGGAGCAGGTCACAGAGCAGAAGGCAGCAGTGGAAAAGACCTTAAAGGAGCTTATCTATGAGGATGTGCTGAAGGGAAATAAGGCAACAATAGTAGGACACACCAAAGAGGCAGTGGAACAGGGAGAAGAGGCATCGGTTTTATTGAATGATATTCTAATTCCTGCCATCAACGAAGTGGGGGATTTGTTTGATAAGCAAAAATATTTTTTGCCCCAGCTAATTTCCAGTGCGGAAAGCATGAAAACAGCCATTGATTATTTGGAACCCTATTTACAGGCAGGGAAAAAGGATGAAAATCTGCCCACCATTGTCATTGCCACAGTGGAGGGGGATATTCATGATATCGGGAAAAATCTGGTGGCTTTGATGTTAAAAAATTATGGTTATCGTGTCATTGATTTGGGCAAGGACGTGCCCAAGGAAACCATTATTGAGACTGCCATTCAAGAAAAGGCGGATGTGATTGCCCTGTCTGCGTTGATGACCACCACGATGCAGGAAATGCGCAATGTAATTAATTATGCCAAGGAAAAGGGCGTGGATGCCAAGGTGATTATTGGCGGTGCGGTTATCACTGAGGACTATGCAGAAGAAATCGGTGCAGATGGCTACTCTAAGGATGCGGCAGAGGCAGTGAAGCTGGTGAAACGATTGTTGGGGATTTAGGAGGAATAAGTCAATGGAAAGAAAAGGTTCTGCCCGGGAGTATTGTTGAAATTATATGGGATGCGGGCATGATTTACGCAGTTGACAAACAAGGGTGACCTTGTTACAATAAAAGACGGTGGGAAGCCGGAAGGGTAGGAGAAAGAATGAAAAGACAAGTTTTTTCACTGTTAGTTGAAAATACCTCTGGTGTATTAAGCCGGATTGCAGGACTTTTTACCAGAAGAGGATACAATATTGACAGCATTACTGCGGGAGTAACCGCAGATGAGCGCTATTCCAGAATTACCGTAGTTGTAGTGGAAGACGAGGTTGTGTTGGAACAGATTGAAAAGCAGTTAGCAAAGCTTGAGGAAGTTATTGATATTAAGGAGTTGAAATCAGGAGCCTCTGTGTGCCGGGAATTGGTGATGATTAAGGTAAGTGTCACACCGGGGACACGTCAGGAAATTATTTCCATTGCAGATATTTTTAAGGCAAAAATCATGGATGTGTGCAGTGAAGCACTGGTGATTGAGCTGACTGGCAATTTGGACAAGGTGGATGCACTGATCAAGCTGTTGGAACCATATGGAATTTTAGAATTGGCAAGAACAGGGGCAACGGGACTTTCCAGAGGAACAGCAGATGTGAAAATGCTGTAAATACAGAATAACAAAACCTATTTAGGATGTTAAAAAATAAATACATAGTTTTAGGAGGAAGTTAAGAATGGCAAAGATTTTTTATCAGGAAGATTGTAATTTGTCTGCATTGGAGGGAAAA
>CAMWHJ010000051.1 GCA_947174015.1 uncultured Lachnospiraceae bacterium
GATTGAGGCATACGATATGCTTGCTTATACCCTGTTAGCGGCCGGAAAATGTGAGGAAGCGTTGAGACTTGCACAGGAATTAGAGCGGTTTTATATGGGAAAATATGGCAGCAGAGACAAAAAGGCAGTGAAAACCACTGCACTGATAGGAAGAATTTTGTGGAAAATGGGAAGTTTTAAAGAGGGATTTAAGATGATGAAAGAGGCATATAAAAGAGCGGAAGGTGCCTTTGGACCAACAGATATAGATACGCTGAATTATCACAGAGAACTGGTTATGTGCAGTTATTATCTGGGAGAAGGCAGGAAAGCTTATGATACTATGCTGCAAATTTATGAGATGTGTTTACAACAATACGGAGAGGGGAATACTATTACCCTGAAAGCCTCTCAAAATTTACTGGAGATGGCAAGAGAATTAGAGAAAGAATCCGAGGAGGAAGAAGAATGAAGCTGTTGTCAGTGGTAGTGCCATGCTACAATTCAGAAGCTTATATGCGAAAATGTGTAGATTCATTGCTGGTGGGTGGTGAAGAAGTGGAAATACTGATTGTAAATGATGGTTCCGTGGATGCAACACCAGAGATTGCAGAAGAATATGCTGAGAAATATCCGGGAATTGTAAGAGTAATACATCAGGAAAATGGTGGTCATGGGGAAGCTGTAAATACAGGGCTTCAAAATGCCAACGGTTTATACTTTAAGGTGGTGGACAGTGACGATTCCGTCAGTGCACCGGCCTATGAAAAAATTTTGAGTGTGTTGGAGGAAATGATCCGAACAGGCACCAGATTGGACATGCTTATCAGCAATTTTGTATATGATAAGCAGGGGAGTAAGCGGAAAAAAGTTATGAAATATACTTCTGCATTTCCGGAAGAACAGGTGTTTACATGGAGTGATGTGAAGCATTTTCATAAGGGACAGTATATCCTTATGCACTCAGTAATTTACCGTACTCAGATATTGAAGGAGTGCAATCTGCAGTTGCCAAAGCATACCTTTTATGTGGATAATATTTTTGTGTTCCATCCACTGCCTTATGTGAAAACCATGTATTATCTGAACGTGAATTTTTATCGGTATTTTATTGGAAGAGACGATCAGTCGGTCAATGAGGAAGTGATGATTCAGCGTATCGATCAGCAGCTTAAGGTGAATAAAATCTTGATTGATGATATGGATTTATCTAAGATTACAGACAAAAAACTGCGCAATTATATGGTCAGTTTTTTAGATATTATCATGACCGTATCTTCTATTATGCTGATTAAGTCAGGCACAGATGAAAATTACGAGAAGAAAAAAGAGTTATGGAATTATCTCAGAAAGCATGACAGAAGACTATACTTCAAAATTCGTACCGGAATACTGGGCAGGTACATGAATCTGCCGGGAAAGGGTGGAAGACAGGTATCTGTGGCAGGTTATAAAATTATGCAGAAATTTTATGGCTTTAATTAGCTTCTATAAAAAAGCTGCTCCGTCATTATGGACGGGGCAGCTTTTTCTTAATCTGATTTTCTCAATCCAACTTTCTGAGTCTGATTTTCTTGCGTTCTGTCTGTGCAACAGTCTCTCTCTTATATACCAGCGGATAAATGGCAGCAGCCATAATAAATGCAGTAATTACATCAAACATGGAATGCTGTTTTAAAAATACCGTAGCCATGCAGATGGAACACATTAACAGAAAAGAGAAGATATGTAAAATTTTCTTATCTTTCAGCCGTTTAGAACGCATAAGAGCAATGTGGGTTCCCAAGGAATTATATACATGAATGCTTGGAAACAGGTTAGTTGATGTATCAGTACGATACAAAGCTTGCACTAATTGTGTAAAAATAGAATTGTCATCAAAACTCACCGGTCGCAGATGGTGTCCGTTGGGATAAATAGTAGACACGATCAGGAAGATGGTCATACCAGTAAAGAGGAAAATACAATTTTTGCGGAATTCATCTGCACTGGTAAAAAATTCATAGACCAAAAGGGATGCAACATAGATGAACCAAAGCAGGTAAGGAATAATAAAAACCGATAAAAAAGGGATTTTATCATCAATATTCATATGAATGACATGGTAGTCTGTGGTCACATGCTTTTCCAGATACATAAACCATGGAATATAGATCAGTGCATAGGAAAACCAAAGTGCATGTTTGTATTTTTGAAATAGATTTTTCATAACAGCCTCCGCATATAATGAATTTATTTTTGTAATATCTGAACAGGATTATATCATAGACATTTTTGTCATACAAGCGGTCTGAAAAAAATTAAGCATTTCTTTCGAATTTTGGAAGAAATCCTTCAAAAATGTAGGAATCAAAATTCTTATGACACGCCTGATAGGTGCGGGGATTGTCAATGGTCCAAGCAAAGGTAGGCACGCGAAACAGATGACGATTTAAGTAAAAACTTACATTGGCAGTATCTTTGTAGCAGAAAGAAATAAAGTCAGGTCGTGCCAGAGCATTCACCAGCAAATATTTTACAAGAAAACAAAGTAATAAGTTGTTTCCGTCGTTTTCCCTGGTAAGATTGCCGGAAAGCTGTCCTCTGACAATATCCGGGCGGTGAAAACGATACCAGACAAGAGCAATGGTATTAAAGGATTCAATACAATATGCTCCCTTGTAATCTTTTAAAAGTTCATTTGCCAAACGGCAGGTCAGCGTGCTTAATATGGGCAGTTTAATTTCAATCAGCAGGGGTACCTGTCCATCTACCATCTGTAAAACCTCGGATAACAGAGGAATTTTGCAGTTGGTATGGAGCAGGGTAAGATTGCAAAGTTCCTGATAGGTTTTTTCCCGAACATTTATGTCGATACCGCACATGCGGCTTAAGGTGGAATCATGAAAAACCACCAGACGGTTATCTTTGGTAAGCTGTATATCCAATTCTATGCCATAACCTTCCTGTACCGCCCGCTGAAAGGCAGGCATAGAGTTTTCCGGTGCCTGGGAGGAGTTGCAAAACAGTCCCCGGTGGGCATAGTTCTGATCTAAATAGGTATTGATACGCTTTCGCTTGGGAATCCGAGGAGTAATCAAAAAGAAATACACAAAAATCAGACAAAGAGGTATGAAAAAATATATCATAAATTAGAACTTCCTTTCATATTTTATATAATATACCATAGCACAGGAAATATGCAAAATCAAGAATGAAACAAAAAAGTAAGAAAAGGTTAAGAAATGAAAGATTTGTGAAAAAATAATATAGTATTTATTTTACAAAGATGTTATAATGTCAAAATCAATAAAAATGAAAACGATGGTGAGAATAATTATGTGGAAAGAAAAACTTATAAACTATGGAAAAGAACATCCAAAAGCAACATATGCTATCATTTGCATACTGGCACTGATTGTATTTTGTGAAAATATAAAAAAGAAATTTTTCGCCAAACACAGAAAGAGAGTGTACAAGAGAGATGAAATTACAGAGGTGAAAATGGAGAAGGGGAAGAAGGAAAAGTCCCAGTATACATATGCATATGTGCGAAATGTGGATTATGATCAGGAGAAGGTGATGGAGCAGTTTCGTTCCATGAATCATGCGGCATGGGTTCCGGTGGTAATGATATGTATTGTTGCAGTTGGAATTGTGGCGGCAACAGCCAGTATGAAAGAACCCAAAAAGGTGATAGCCCAGACAAGAAATCTATTGGATGAAAGAGTAGTGAAGGCAGACATTGACACAGATGCAATGATATCCCCCACAGTGACAGAAAAACCAAAGAAGGTGGCAGTAGACAATGCAAAGCTGCCATGGAATCTGATTCTTATCAATGATGAACATGAGGTCCCAGAGGACTATCAGGTAAATCTGGTGTCTGTGAATGGCTATCAGGTGGATGAGAGAATTGAAGAATCCCTGCGTCAAATGCTGGAGGCTGCCAAAAAGGCGGGCATGGGCTGCAAGATATGTTCTGCTTACCGCACACCGCAAAAGCAGCAAAAGCTTGTGGATAAGGATGTGGCAAAGTATAAGGCAAAAGGATATTCGGCACAGGAAGCTTTGGAGCTGACTTATCTGGGAGTCAGCCCTGTGAATCACAGTGAACATCAGACAGGACTGACGGTGGACATTGTCAGTACCTCTCATCAAAGTCTTGACCCAGCACATGCGGACACGAAAGAAGCAATTTGGTTAAAAGAGCATTGTCATGAGTATGGATTTATAGTAAGATATATGGAGGGAAAGGAAGAAATTACCCATCGTAAAGCAGAATCTTGGCATTTCCGCTATGTAGGAGTGGAGGCTGCCACAGAAATTATGCAAAATAACTTAGCTCTGGAAGAATATCTGGAGGAATATCTAGAATAAATGGAGGAAGAGAAATGTATTCATTAGATGAAGTAAAAGCAGTAGACCCGGAGGTTGCACAGGCAATCGAGGATGAAGTAGCAAGACAGAATAGCCACATTGAATTGATTGCATCTGAGAATTGGGTAAGCAAGGCAGTGATGGCTGCCATGGGTTCTCCCATGACCAATAAGTATGCAGAGGGTTATCCGGGCAAGCGTTATTATGGCGGCTGTGATTGTGTAGACGTGGTGGAAAATCTTGCAGTGGAACGTGCCTGTCGGTTATTCGGCTGTGATTATGCCAATGTACAGCCTCATTCCGGTGCACAGGCAAACTTGGCAGTATTTTTTGCCATGCTGGAGCCGGGAGATACTGTTATGGGAATGAATCTGGATCATGGCGGTCATTTGACTCATGGAAGCCCTGTGAATATTTCCGGCAAATATTTTAAGATCGTACCGTATGGTGTGAATGACGAAGGTTTTTTGGATTATGATAAGCTGAGAGAGACTGCACTGGAAGCAAAGCCAAAGTTAATCGTTGCCGGTGCCAGTGCTTATGCCAGAACCATTGACTTTAAGAAGTTTCGGGAAGTGGCAGATGAAGTGGGAGCATATTTGATGGTAGATATGGCTCATATCGCTGGTCTTGTGGCAGCAGGTCTGCATCCATCACCCATTCCCTATGCGGATGTGGTAACCACCACAACCCACAAAACGCTGCGGGGACCAAGAGGCGGACTTATCTTGGCAAACAAGGAAGCAGCTGAGAAATTTAACTTTAATAAGGCAGTTTTCCCAGGAATTCAAGGCGGTCCTTTGATGCATGTGATTGCAGCCAAGGCGGTTTGCTTTGAAGAGGCATTAAAGCCGGAATTCAAGGAATATCAGACACAGGTGGCTAAGAATGCCCAAGCATTGTGCAAAGGATTACAGAACAGAGGAATCAAGATTGTATCAGGAGGAACAGACAATCACTTAATGCTGGTGGATTTAACTCCATTTGAACTGACCGGCAAGGAAATTGAGAAACTGTTGGATTCCGTGAATATTACCTGTAATAAAAACACCATTCCAAACGATCCAAAGTCTCCGTTTGTTACCTCTGGTATTCGTTTGGGTTCTCCGGCAGTAACTTCCAGAGGATTTAAGGAAGAGGATATGGATGTGGTTGCAGAGGCAATCGCAATGATGATTCAGGATGCTTCTAAAGCGGAAGAAGCAAAAGCATTGGTGAAGTCTTTGACGGAGAAGTATCCATTGGTGTAAGTGATTCTCTTGGAAACAGAAAGAACAGAAAATTGGCAGATGGTTTATGCATCTGCCAATTTTAAACCCTGAAAACGAGGAGTGCCCCGCAACCTTTCGGTTACGGGGCTTATTATGAAAAAATTTATCTGTGTGTAATGAAAACACTATCTGCAACTCATTTCTAAGCTGTTTATAGTATAACAATGAGATATGAATAAAATATGAACATAAAATGAAAAAACTGTAAAAGGAGCACAAAGAAAGCGGACAGAAAGGCAAGAAAACACACAATTTTAACAAAGAAGAATCTTTTTATAAAAAATCCCTTAGGCAGATTGCTGAAGGAATTATAAGTGCCTTTGTTTTTTTTGAAACAACTGAGAGTTTCCTAGTTGACGAAATCCTAAAAATATGTAAAATTATATAGGTAAAGATGTGATAACTGTTCAGCAGGTCTGTGCATTTACTGCACAGACCGTAAGAAAAAGTGGATATAACAGGCAAAGAACCATTGCCTAAAGTAATCAAACTGTAAATCAGTTTGATTGCCTGCTTGCACCCATTGCGTAGCAATTTTCATGGGTGCAATACCCGAAAAACAATTTTGCATGGTTCTTTGCTTGTAATGATGAAGCTGCTGAATAGTTACAAGATATGATTTTATTCCTGCGGGGGTATTTGCAGGAAAATTAAGAAGAAAAGGAAGGAATACCATGTCAGATAATCAGAAAATTTATGTTGTAGGACATAAGAATCCGGATACAGATTCTATCTGTTCCGCAATTGCATATGCCGAATTAAAAAGAAGAATCACCAAGGAGACCTATGAAGCAAGAAGAGCAGGTAATGTAAATGAGGAGACACAGTATGTGTTAGATTACTTTAAGGTACCTGCACCGGAATTGTTGGAGAGCGTAGTTAAGACAGAGGAAGGCAAGGTGTCCGTAATCTTAGTGGACCACAACGAAGTGGGACAGGCAGTGGACGGCATCAAGGAAGCTGAGTTATTGGAAATTATCGACCATCATAAAATCGGAGACATCACTACGGAAGCTCCCATTTATTTTCGGAATCAACCGGTGGGCTGCACGGCATCCATCGTATATCAGATGTATGAGGAGAACAATCAGGAAGTAAGTAAGGAAATTGCAGGTTTATTATGCTCCGCAATTCTTTCAGATACATTAATGTTCCGTTCCCCCACATGTACACCCAAAGATAAGGAAATTGCTGAAAAGTTAGCCGAAATTGCCCAGATCAATGTGGAAGAATATGCTATGGCAATGTTTAAGGCAGGAAGCAATCTGGCAGACAAGACACCGGAAGAAATCTTCTTCCAGGATTTCAAGAAATTTACAGCAGGTGAGGTAAGTTTTGGTGTGGGTCAGATTAGCTCCATGGCAGAGGATGAATTATTCGAAATTGCGGATCGTTTAAAGCCATATATGCCTCAGGCGTTAAAAGAACAGGGTGTGGATATGATTTTCTTCATGCTGACAGATATTTTATCGGAGTCCACCAATTTAATCTATGTGGGAGATAAGGCAGAAGCTACCATTGAAAAGGCTTACAAGATATCCAAGGAAGCCGGAGATTACTATAAGTTAGCTGGTGTGGTATCCAGAAAGAAGCAGTTAATTCCATTCTTTATGGATGTATTACAGTAAGATGGCAAAGCAGGAATGGAAGCCGGGCAATATGCTCTATCCCCTGCCGGCGGTTATGGTGAGTGTGGCAGATAAAGATGGCAGAAAAAATATCATTACCATTGCTTGGGCAGGAACTGTCTGTACCAATCCGCCTATGGTGTCAATTTCCGTCAGACCGGAACGGTTTTCTTATCATATGTTGAAGGAAACGGGAGAATTTGTCATTAACTTAACCACAGAGGAGCTATGTTATGCTGCGGATTACTGTGGTGTTCGCTCCGGGCGGAATGTGGATAAATTTAAGGAGATGAATTTGACACCAATTCCAGGCAGTCAGGTGTCAGCCCCCATGATTGCCGAAAGTCCCGTAAATATTGAGTGCAAGGTAAAGCAGATTTTGGAATTAGGTTCTCATCATATGTTTGTGGCAGAGGTGTCAGCAGTTCATGTGGATGATATCTATCTGAATGATAAGAATAAATTTGAACTGTTCAAGGCAAAACCTATGGTTTACTCCCATGGAGAATATTACGGAATCGGAAAGCTGTTGGGAACTTTTGGTTACAGTGTGAAAAGGCACACTGCTGGCAAGGCAGATGTGGGAAAAAGAAAATATCATGACAGAAAAGCACATACACCGAAGAAAATGAAATGAAAATATGCAGAATCTACAGGATTCTGCATATTTTTTTTGTGTTGAGACAAACTAAGGGAAAAAGCTAACTGTGAAGGTACGAAACAGTTACGACAAAGAAGGTGTAGGTGATAAAATGAAGAAAGAAACCGTTTATTTAAAGCTGGAGCAGGATGTGAAGGTGCCTATCTATCAGGTAACGGTAGGAGATGTGGCATCTGTCACATGCTGCGATAATGTATTGGCAGCGAAAATCAAGGTATTGCATCTGTTTACTATGAATGTGGAGAAATCCAAACGGCAGATTATCTCCGTCAGCAAGGTCATTGATATGATTATACAAGAGTATCCGGAGCTGGAGCTGCAATCTATTGGAGAAATGGATTGTATTGTGGAATATATCGGAGACAAAAAGCACAATAAGCTTTGGGATATGGTAAAAATTATTTTTGTGTCCTGTATTGCATTTTTTGGTGCAGGTTTTGGCATTATGACCTTTAATGAGGATGTGTCGGTAAAGGATGTGTTTGGCAGTCTCTACCAATATGTGTATGGCAGGGAGCAAGATGGACTGGGAGTCTTGGAACTTACCTATTCTCTGGGATTGGCAGTAGGAATTGTCCTATTTTACAATCATATCGGTGGAAGACGCATCACAAAAGATCCCACTCCTTTGGAGGTACAGATGCGTGTGTATGAGCAGGAGGTAAATAATGCACTGATAGAAACGGCAAACAGAAAGGGTGAGCTTATTGATGTGGATTAGGCATATTTTAATGATACTCATTGGTATCAGTGCCGGATTTTTGGTAGCTGGGGGCTTGTTTACCGTACTTTTTACGGTGGGGCTGATTCCCAGATTTGCAGGAAAGACCAGAACCGGAAGTCATGTGAAAATATATGAAACTGCAGTGATTTTAGGAAGTATTTTCTGGAATCTGGTATCAATTTATGATATTTCGCTTTCCTTGGGCTGGCTGCTATTGGGACTTTATGGATTTTTTTCCGGTATTTTTGTGGGCTGTCTGGCACTTGCCATTGCAGAAATGCTGAATGGTCTGCCTATTTTCGCCCGAAGAATCAATTTCCGACGTGGATTGGGAATTGCAATTCTTTTTTTGGCAATTGGAAAGGGAATTGGAAACCTGATATATTTTTACAAACCGCATTAGGATAGAAGGGCAGCCTTTAGGTAACAGTTCAGGTAGGTCTGTGCATTTACTGCACAGACCGTACGAAAATACAGCGGGAGCAGGCAAAAGCCCCATCTGCGGAGCAGATTTTAAATGGGCTTTTGCAAGTAACAGTTTAGGTATCTGAACTGTTACGCCTTTAGCCGGCAGATACATGCAAATGGCTTGAAAAACATTGCTTATCATAATAATACATGGTAAAATGTATAAGTAATATTGCTTTTTTGGCTAAAAAATGTAATATTTTACTAAATAATGAAGAGGAGACATGCAAATGAAGAAAGCAAGTATTTTCCAATAGCTTTTGCTGCCAATGATTGCTATTGTCTGTGGTGTAGTCATTGTACTGACGGGGATTATTGTGTTAGTATTTTCACAATCCTATGAGACAGCAATTTTAAGTAAGAATGAGGACAGATCTAAATTGATGGCAAAGGAGATTGCTACATTTGTGGATGGTGCTTATGAAGTTTCGGAAGAATTGTCTGTGAATCCCAGTATTTTGACAATGGATTCAGAGATGCAGACAAAAATTTTAAAAAATTGTGTAGAAAGAAATGATTATTTGGAGCTTTTGTATATTCAGGGAACGGACGGGATGCAGACGGGGCGTTCCTCCGGGGAGTTGGCGGACCGCTCCAACAGATGGTGGTTTATTCAGACCATGGAAGAACGAAAGGCTTTTGTGTCTAAATCTTATTATTCTGTCAATACGGGAATCCCTTGTGCTTCTATTTTTTCCCCATGTATCAAAATGAGGAGCTTTTAGGAATATTTGCTGTGGATTTAAAACTGGATTATCTGCAGGGGCTTGTGGAAGAATTTTCTGATTTAGATCATGGAGAATGTTCTTTTGTTATTGATGGGGAGGGAGTGGTGGTTGCCCATCCTGACAGTGTGCAGATTGAAGAACAGTACAATTACAGCACATTGACCAAGACAGTGTCCAGAAAAGACGAGGCAGGCAATCCCATGACAGATAAAGATGGCAATATTATCACAGAAGAGCAGGAGTTTACATTGTCCAAGGATGTTCAGCAGGTAATGACGCAGGTTATGAGTGGCAATAGTGGTAAACATGATGTGGATGGCGGTGATTGTGGCGGTCTTTGCTATTGCAATGGCTGTGGTTATCATTACAATACTTGCCAGAAAGCTTACAAGTCCGGTGGTATCCATTACCGATTTAATTGGAAATGCCTCAGAGGGGGACTTTAGCAAAACAGCAGATGAGAGCAATAAAACAGAATTGGGCATACTGGCACACAGTTTTAATAAAATGACAAGGAAGATTTCAAATATTTTAACAAAGACAGCATTGTTTTCTGGTGAGGTGATACAGAGTTCAGGAAAGTTAAAAGATATTGAGGAAAATATTGGAACTATTAATGAGGCTTTACATGAAATTTCGGATGGTACAGTGGCACAAAACGGTGAGGTTAATCATGTGGTACAGCGGGCGGCTCAGCTGGATGAGACTTTATCACAGGTGCGAAAGCAGAGCCGACAACTGTTGGAAAATGCAAAGAATACCATGCAGTCTGGTGAAAAGGGTGCTCTCCATGTACATAACTTAATGAAACAGAATGAAAAAACTACTGATATGATGGATTTGTCTTATCAGCAGATTATCACATTGGAGCAACAGTCCAGAAAGATTTCTAATATTGTAAATACCATTAATGAAATTTCCACTCAAACAGAACTGCTGGCATTAAATGCATCTATTGAGGCGGCGAGAGCCGGGGAACATGGCAAGGGTTTTGCGGTGGTGGCGGAATCCATTGGAAAGCTTGCATCCGATTCCACCAGGGCAACAGCAGATATCGGAAATATAATTGATTCACTATGTAAGGACATAGCAGATACAATGGTAAACATTCAAGAGATTAAGGATGGCATTATGGGACAGGCGGGGGCAGTGGATACGGTGCAGTCAACTTTTGAGGACTTTAAGGTGCTGGCAGAGGAGACTCAGACTGCAGTTTCTGAGATGGAAAAACTGGTGGAGAACATGCATAAATGTGATCGTTCCATGGTACATGCTGTGGAGCGTATCCGTGATACCTCTCACAATACAGAGGTATTAACCGAAAAGGTTTCCGGTTCCTTAGAGGAGCAGCTAGAGGGTATTCATCTGGTATCACAGCGGATCGATGCACTGTCAGCGGTATCCAGAGAAATGGAAGAGGAAATGACAAAATTTAAGCTTTAAAAAGAAATAAAGTGCAAAAGGAGGAATATGGGATGCAGTTAATCGCTATTATTGTATTGGTAGTTTTGATAGCATGGGCAAATGTACACTTTGGATGGACTACCAAACAGAATATGGGAGGCAATATTGGAGAGCAGTATATGAAAAAGCATTGGGATATGGAGCCGGAAAATAGAAATGAGGAGGATGTATGAGAAAGCAAAAAACAAGAAAACTAAATATTGGGATGAAATATGATATCAAATAGTAACTGTTCAATAGGTCTGTGCATTTACTGCACAGACCGTAAGAAAAAGTAGATATAACAGGCAAAGAACCATTGCCGTAGGCAATTTTAAATGGTTCTTTGCTTGTAACTATGAAGGTACTGAATAGTTACATCAAATAAATAAAAAGACTGGAGGCATTTCGTGAATAAGTATATTTTAAGCTGCTGTTCCACAGCGGATTTGTCAAAGGAGCATTTTGAAGAGCGTTCCATATCCTATATATGTTTTCATTATGAACTGGATGGAGAAAGTTTTCTGGATGATCTTGGGCAGAGTATGGATTTTGAAGAATTTTACAACAGGATGGCTCAAGGAGCAGATACAAAAACTTCCCAGATCAATGTGGATGAATTTGAGGTGTATTTTAGAAAATTTCTGGAGGAGGGCTATGACCTTCTTCATGTAACGCTCTCGTCCGGACTTTCCGGGGTTCTTAATTCAGCAAATATTGCTGCCAATACCCTGCAGGAAGAGTTTCCGGAACGAAAAATATATGTGGCAGATTCCCTTGGAGCATCCTCCGGTTACGGACTGCTTATGGATAAGCTTGCGGATCTTAGAGATGCGGGAAAGAGCGTGGATGAGGTATACCAGTTCTTAAAGGAAAACCGCCTTAAAATGCAGCACTGGTTTTTTTCCACAGATTTATCTTTTTATGTAAAAGGTGGACGCATTTCAAAGACAGCCGGAACCGTGGGCAGCGTCCTTGGGATATGTCCTCTTCTCAACATGGATCCTCAGGGACATCTGACACCGAGATACAAAATCCGCACAAAGAAGAAGGTTATAACGGCAATTGTAGATAAAATGAAAGAGCATGCAGCGGATGGATTGGATTACAGCGGAAAGTGTTATATTTCCCATTCCAACTGTCTGGAAGATGCCAGAGCGGTTGCTTCGCTGGTGGAAGCCGCCTTTCCCAAGCTGAATGGCAGGGTTGAAATCAATTATGTGGGGACAACCATAGGAAGCCATACCGGTCCTGGGACTGTGGCTCTTTTCTTTTGGGGAGATGAAAGAAGTGACTAAAGGCATTGTGTATTGGGGATGGATGAGAACATGGTAGTCATCCGTCTTCATTTCCTCAGAATGGGAAAAAGTTAATTTTCCCGAAAAGGTATAAAATTTTCCAAAGGCTGGAATACTAGGAAAAAAGGAAAAGAGGGAATGCATATGAATGAAATGCAGAAGCAGCAGTACAATGATTATGTGGAACAGGTGACACCGAAGACAAATCTGCCCTTAAATATGGCAAAGGCATTCGTGACCGGGGGTGCCATCTGTGTGATTGGTCAGTTTATTTTGAACTTCTGTCTTGCCCAGGGAATGGACAAGGATACCGCAGGCAGTTGGTGTTCCATGCTGTTGGTGTTGACAAGTGTGATTCTCACCGGATTTAATCTGTTTTCCAAAATTGTAGACTTTGGAGGAGCAGGAGCTTTGGTGCCTATTACCGGTTTTGCCAATTCTGTGGCGGCTCCCGCAGTGGAATATAAGACAGAGGGACAGGTTTTTGGAATTGGCTGCAAGATATTCACCATTGCAGGACCTGTAATTTTGTATGGAATTGTCACCAGCTGGGTGTTAGGGTTGCTCTATTGGCTGTTAAAGATGTTTGGAATTATGTAAGAGAAGAGATGTCTCAAGATACTTGGGGCATCTTTTTCGCACTTTCCAAAGAGAAAGTTTTAAGTTACTGTTTGCACCTCGGGACTTAGCATTTACTGCTAAGTCCGTGAGAAAACGTATATTCAGCAAGTAAAAATCCATTTGCGAAGCAAATTTTGCATGGATTTATACTCGTTACTGGAACGGAATGAACAGTAACTGTGAAAAAAACCACTTTGCTTTTTTCTGCGATTATGCTAAAATATTTCATAGATAAGTAAACAGTATTCTTTTGATTGGAGGGGATTTTATGATTTCAGTATTATCAGGTGAGCCTTCGGTGCAAACCGTAGCACAGGCGAAACATGCCGGATATTCCCACGCACAGGTAGCACATATGGCTCGCAGCGGTGAGATCACTTGTGAAACTTGTCAAAATAGAAAATATCAGGATGGTTCTGATGAAATGGTGTCTTTCAAATCGCCATCCCATATAGCACCGGAATCAGCAGCCTCAGCAGTCAGGGCTCATGAAATGGAACATGTGGGCAATGCATACAAAAAAGCCGCTGAGTCAGACGGTCAGGTGGTAAGGGCAAGTGTTACTATAAAGACAGCAACCTGCCCAGAATGTGGACGAACCTATGTATCCGGTGGTGAAACAAATACACAGATTAAATATTCGGAAGAAAATCCCTATGGGCAAAGTTTTAAAAAGGCAGATGCCCCAAATGTGATAGGACAAAATCTGGATTTGGCAACATGCTGAAACAAATACGAAAAGACAGTTGATGATTTTCAACTGTTTTTTTTGCGGCAGTTTTACGAAATAACAAAGATTTATAACTTAGAAACTGCATTGGCAAATATATGCTGGCAGTTTTTTTGATCATAGCCGTATCTCTTTTAAATGTACACAGAGGAAAAAATAGGTGTAATAATTTTTATAATATATTGACAAAACAATATAATAGTGATATTATTTTGATATCAAAATACAGCAGAGAATTGGAGGAAAAAGCTATGAAAGAAATTGAGTTAAAAAGAAACAAAAATGGAATGTTGGTGTTACTGATGACAATTGTGCTCTATTTGATTGCAGTGGTGGGATTGTTCGGAGATTCGGTAATATTCCTGCTGGCTGTTATCTACCTGTTTATTGGCTGGATCCCTTTGTGCGGACTTCGCATTTTAAAACCACAAGAGGCTTTGGTGCTAACCTTGTTTGGAAAATATATAGGCACCATCAAGGGGGAAGGGTTTTACTGTGTGAATCCGTTTTGCAGCAGTGTCAACCCGGCTGCAAGGACAAAACTCAACCAAAGCGGAGATACCGGCAGCATCAACACAAGGGGAACACAATCCGCTGGCAGCGGGACAGCAGCAGAAGCTGTCAATAAAAAGATTTCTTTAAAAATTATGACTTTAAGCAACAATCGCCAGAAAATCAATGACTGTCTGGGAAATCCCATTGAAATTGGTGTGGCAGTTACTTGGAGAGTGGTGGATACTGCCAAAGCAGTATTTGCAGTGGACAATTATAAGGAATACTTATCTTTGCAGTGTGATGCAGCTCTTCGTAATATTGTACGCAAATATCCCTATGATGTGGCAGAAAATGTGGATACCACAGGGGACGGCATTGCGGATGAGGGCAGTCTGCGAGGTTCCAGTGAAGTAGTTGCAGAAAAGATACGGCAAGAACTCCAGCGCAAGGTGGGGGATGCCGGCTTAGAAATTGTGGAGGCACGTATCACACATCTGGCTTATGCACCGGAAATTGCTGCTGCCATGCTGCAAAGACAGCAGGCATCCGCCCTGATTGATGCAAGGAAAATGATTGTGGATGGTGCTGTGGGAATGGTGGAAATGGCATTGGAACGTTTGAATGAGAGCAATATGGTAGAACTGGATGATGAGCGTAAGGCTGCCATGGTATCCAATCTTCTGGTGGTGCTCTGTGGAAATCATGATGCCCAGCCTATCGTAAATTCCGGCAGCTTATATTAAAGAGATGATGATCTATGGCAGAAAAAGGAAAGAAACAAGTACCTTTAAGGCTGTCCAATCAGCTTTATGAACAGTTGGCAGCCTGGGCGGAAGATGATTTCCGGTCGGTAAACGGACAAATTGAATATTTGCTTACGGAGTGTGTAAGGCAGCGGAAGAAGAATGGAAAATATGTATCGGATGAAATAGATAAACCATTGGATATTGATATATCATAACATACCTTATATTTGTGAAACAACCAAGCAATCCGCAGCATCAGTTGGGGGAAAAAATACCTTTTTCCCCCAACATCATATGATTTTGATAGATTAAGATATTTTGCAGGGCAGTGTCATGGTGCATACCTTGCAGGAATGAGAATAGATAGGGAAGGAAGAGAGCTATGGGTGTAAGTTTAAATTCCAAAGGGCAGTTTGTTCAATTTCAAAAGATATATCGTGATAAATACTTTGTAGATAAATCGCAAATTTAAAAGTGAGGTATAAATAATGATTAGAGAAAAATTAACTTCTGAAAAAGTGCATATAAGAATATTATATTTATCAATTATATTTATTATTGCATTTTTTGGATTAACTGTATTAAGTTATTTTATATTGCCAGAAGGTTTTTTATTAAATCAAAATAATTTTAAAAATTTTGAAACTTCTTCTAATTTATTTTTTTCAACATTACAAATATTTCTATTTAATATGATAAGTATTGTATTTGTAATAATTGGAAGTTGTTTTGCAAAAAAGAAAGAAAAACATCAAAACTATATGTCTTTAGGATACTGGTGTTTTATAATATGTATATCAATAAATGCTATAACATTAGGTACTTGGTCTTTTAGTAGTCAAACTGAAAGTGTTCCATTAATTGTTAGAATTATTGGTATATTCAATATTACTAAAAATGCAGGTTTAATAGAAATGTTTGGTCAACTATTGATTACTTGTTCGTTTGCTAACAAATATTTAGTTATGACCTATAAAAAAGAAACACAAACCCGAAAAATAAAAGATATAAAATGTACAAAACAAGAGATAATATTTTTAATATTGGGAATCGTTTTAATGTTTATTGGTGCAATGATTGAAAGTAATTCTATTATTGCATTAAGTTAAATTCCAGTTTGTGGAGGTGCTTTATTTGATTACATATGGCAGAACGATTACTTATGATGAATCACATCGAAAGATTGTTGAAAGTGGAACTGATGAAATTAAAAAAAATTTATTTGGCAATGATGTTTATAAAATCAGACAGTTGTTATTTTGTCTTGATTTCTATTTGGACCCATATTACAAGCACAAGCTTTCACACGAAAAAGAGATATATGACTTATTACAAGAGCTTGTAATAAGTAGTCGGGAAGATGGAGTGATTGAAGATTGCTTACAGCTTATTGGTGATTATGCCTGCATCCCTCTTTCAATTATGGAACAGCATTTTGATAATATAAAAGACAGTATGAAACCATATGCAAGGTATGTTTTGAATATGCCATAAATTCAAATTTTGCGTTATAACGGGAATGAGGTAAACCTTGTTTGTAAGCTTTTTCCATAAGTTTCCCCTATTTTCAAGGCTTTGCACAATGCCAACCTCAAACAAATAATAAATGGCAAGTTTCTATCTTCCTATCCGCCATGTTCTGTTTTCATATGGGGATAGATAGTTAATCGATTAGATTAAGATTGCTTCCCAGATATGTATGCTTCATTCATAAGAAGAATCCAGCCTTTCGCTGAAAGCGAACTCTTAATAGGCTGGATTCTTCGCTGCCACTACTTGTTCTTACGTACTTTGCAGCAAGTGCAAAGTACTACCAGTGAACCAACATCATGACATTGCCAGTGAATAGTAGTTTAAAAGAATCGCTGAACGTAACAGAGATTTCTGTCCTTGAAATTATGCATGGAAGAATATATAATTGTAGGTAACTGTTCAGAGACAACCGCAAAAACAGAAAAGCAGACAGGGGAGGAAGGGAGCTATGGGTGTAAGTTTAAATTCCAAAGGGCAGTTTGTTCAATTTCAAAAGATATATCGTGATAAATACTTTGTAGATAAATCGCAAATTTTATCTATTTTAAATGAAGCATTGGATACTTCTGGCTGTTATATCTGTATCACCCGCCCAAGACGTTTCGGCAAAACGGTAATGACAAACCTTATTACTTCCTACTATGCGAAAGGATTGGACAGCAAGGAGATTTTTGAACACTTGCAGATAGCAGGCAGCCCGGAGTATGAAAAACATTTGAATCAGCATAATGTGATATCCATGTACATGAGTGATATACCGGAAGAATGCAAAGATTATGGAGATTACATTCGATTCCACAGCAGAAGGATCAAGAGAGAATTAAAGAGCACATTTTCTCAGTGCCAGATAGAATTAGAGGACTCTCTGTGGGAAATGCTGGAAATGATTTATGGTGAAACCGGGGAACGGTTTATTTTTATCATAGATGAATGGGACAGCATATTTCACAATGATATGTTTACGGAACAGGACTGCAGTTCTTATCTGCAGTTTTTGAAAAACCTCCTAAAGGATCGTCCCTATGTGGAACTGGCTTATATGACAGGGATTCTGCCTATACGAAAATATTCCAGCGGATCGGAATTAAATATGTTTGATGAATTCTATTTTCCCACAGACAGCATATACGATACTTATTTTGGATTTACCCAAGAGGAAGTAAAGGAACTGTGTGAGAGAAATCAGAGAAGTGGTGGAAATATCAGTTATGAACAGTTGTCAGAATGGTATAATGGATACTATACATTTCATGGTGAAAAATTATATAATCCCCGCTCAGTCAATAAAGCATTTACACAAAACAGAGTAAAAGATTACTGGACAGAGACGGGACCGGGAACAGAAATACTGTATCTGGTGCAGAAAAACGTGGCAGCAGTGCGGGATGAAATGGTACGCATGGTATCCGGAGAACAGATCTACTTTTCAGAGGATGATTTTGTGACAGATGTGGAACCATTGGAAAGCCGGGAGGAGATTTTCTCAGCCATGGTAATTTATGGATTTCTGTCTTATTATAAAAGCTGTCTGTCCATACCAAACAAAGAGATTATGAAGAAGTTTCAGCGTGTACTCCGTGATAAAAGCATGGGATACATTGCAGAGCTGGTGAAAAATTCCGAAGCAATGCTGCAGGCAACACTGGCAGGGGACACAGATAAAATGGAACAGATATTAGAATATGTCCATGACACAGAGATACCTATCTTACAATACAATGATGAAAATTCCCTGTCCTGCATTGTAAATCTCATTTACTTAAATGCCAGAGACCGTTACCGGATAGAGCGGGAAGAAAAAAGCGGGAAAGGATTTGTGGATTTTATCTTTTATCCTTATGACAAAAGCCGACCGGGGATTATTTTGGAACTAAAGAAGAATAAAAGTCCGGAGGCAGCCATAGAGCAGATAAAAGAGAAGAACTATGCCGCCAGATTTCAGGTGTTGCAGGATGGCAGCAGGGAATACACAGGAAAAGTGCTTGCAGTGGGGATGAATTATGACAGTCAAAAGAAGATTCACAGCTGCAGGGTGGAAGAACTGGCTGCTGGTGCCAGGCAGGCATCAATTTAAATAAGCAAAGGGGAATATGAATGAGAATATTAAATACATTGCCCAGAGAAGACGGCTATCATATGCCGGCAGAATTTGAACAACATTGGGGATGCATTATGATATGGCCGGAACGGGCGGATTCCTGGCAGTATGGAGCAGTGGCAGCCAGACATGCCTTTTGTCAGGTGGCAGAAGCCATTGCAAAAAGCGAACAGGTGATAATGCTTTGCAGTTTTGAACAATATGACACTGCCAGAGAGATGCTCCCAGAGCATATTCAGGTGGTGGAAATGTCCACGGATGATGCATGGGCAAGAGATGTGTGTCCCACCTTTGTAAAAAATGATGTGGGAGACATTCGGGGCATCGACTGGGGCTTTAATGCATGGGGCGGTCTGGTGGATGGCTTGTATTTTCCCTGGGATAAGGACAATAAGGCAGCCAGAAAGATCTGCGATTTCTTAAACAAGGATGTGTATGACCAGAGAGATTTCATTTTGGAGGGCGGTTCCATTCATTCTGATGGGGAAGGAACGTTGATGGTGACGGAGAGCTGCCTGCTGAGTGCTGGGAGAAATCCCAAGCTTTCTAAGGAAGAAATCGAAAAACGGCTCAAGGAATGTTTGGGGGCAGAAAAGGTTTTGTGGCTGCCTTGTGGAATCTATCAGGATGAAACGAATGAGCATGTGGATAATATTTGTGCCTTCATCACACCGGGGCAGGTGGTGCTTTCTTGGACAGAGGACAAGGAAGATCCCCAATATGAGATGTGTGAAAAATCTCTGAAATACCTGGAGAGCCAGAGGGATGCACAAGGAAGAAAACTGACAATCCATAAGCTGCCGCTGCCTCAGCCCATTTATATGAGAGAGGAAGAGTGCCGAGGGCTGATTCACTTAAATGGCGAACCCACCAGAGTGGATGGAGAACGTTTGGCCGCCTCTTATGTGAATTTCTACATTTCCAATGACAGTATTGTTATGCCGGCTTTTCAAGATAAGTCAGATGCACAGGCAAAGGAAATACTGGAAAAACTCTTTCCGGACCGCAGTGTGGTGCAGATACCGGCAAGAGATATCTTGATTGGTGGTGGCAACATTCATTGTATTACCCAGCAGATACCCATGCATAAATGAAAATGGGAAAGTTTGAAGTAACTATGGTTTGCACATTTACTGTGCTGACCGTACGAAAACGCAAATTTAGCAGGCAAAAATCCATGTTAGTAACAGGCAATTTGGGAAAGGAAGATAGCATAAAAAATGAGAAAAGTAGCAGTGGCTGCAATTCAGATGCAGTGTGAAAGAAGCAGAGAAAACAATATAAAAAAAGCAGAGCAGATGGTGCGAAAGGCGGCAAAACAGGGAGCCGATATCATACTGTTGTCAGAGTTGTTTGAAAATCTGTATTTTTGTCAGGAAAAAAGGTATGAATATTACGATTTAGCAGAGAGTTTAGAAGAAAACAGGGCAGTACAACATTTTCAAAAGATTGCAAAGGAACTTCAAGTGGTGCTTCCCATCAGCTTTTATGAGCGGGATGTGAATGTGCTGTATAATAGTGTGGCTGTCATTGATGCTGACGGAAGTATTTTAGGAATATATCGGAAAACCCATATTCCGGATGATCATTTCTATCAGGAAAAGTTTTATTTTACACCGGGAAATACCGGATTCAAAATCTGGGATACCAGATATGGGAAGATAGGTGTGGGGATTTGTTGGGATCAGTGGTTCCCGGAATGTGCCAGAGAAATGGCAGTACAGGGGGCAGAACTGATTTTTTATCCCACTGCCATCGGTTCGGAACCAATTCTATTGTGTGACAGTATGCCCCATTGGAGACGTTGTATGCAGGGACATGCAGCATGTAATTTAATTCCGGTGATAGCCGCCAACCGCATTGGAGAAGAAAAAGTAGAGCCTTGTGAAGAAAATAACAATCAAAGCTCCTCCTTAAAATTTTATGGTTCGTCCTTTATCACGGATGAAACCGGAGAAATTGTCAAAGAGGCTGGCAGAGATGAGGAAACCGTACTATTGGCAGAGTTTGACTTGGATGCGATAAAGGAAAACCGCTTGAGCTGGGGACTGTTTCGGGATAGAAGACCGGAGATGTATCAGTGGTAAGTTGCAGTTTGCACCATAGGTGTGAACTGTAACTTAAAATCAGAGTAAACTTATGAAAATGTCTTGCGAAAATTGTTAAATTAGACTATTATAGTTTATGGGCATATTTTTTGCAAAATTTAAACAAAATCATGAAATGTAGCTATTGTGAGCACAATTTATCCGTACAGAACTGCGGAATATTCAAGAATTACCAAAATACAAAAAAGAAGGGATGAACAAAAATGAAGAAAGCTAGGGGAAAGGCAGCCGCAAAGCATAATATGGCAAAGGCAGCCAACAAAGCTGCGGCAAATAACGTGGCTGTGAATACTACAGAGAAAGTAAAGGCATCAGTGATGGAGGAAATTCCGGTGGAAGAAAGCAAAGAGCAGGCAGCCGTTTTCACAGAAGAAAATAAGGCAGAAGCAGCCGTTTCCACAGAAGAGAATAAGGCAGAAGCAGCCGTTT
>CAMWHJ010000052.1 GCA_947174015.1 uncultured Lachnospiraceae bacterium
CTTTTTCTTACGGTCTGTGCAGTAAATGCACAGACCTACTGAACAGTTACATTTTTACTTACTTTTCTGTTACAATGGTCTGTAAATACTTCATAACATTGTCTGCGGCAATATTATCACGCATAGTTCCCTTAATTTCCTCCAAATCATAGCCATTTTCTGTAAAGCTGTTCCAAAATTCTTCTTCATCCTCATAATTGATGCTTGTCATATAATCCTTTACATACTGGTCAAACTGCTCGTCCGTTGCCTGTAAGCCCTCTTTTTCTGCAATGGCATCCAGGAAAAGCTGCTGCTTTGCCATAGATAATGCATTGCTTAGGGCACTCTTTTTAAAGTCTTCCTGTGTCATCCCACTGTTGGACAGGTAAGCATCCAAGGTCATATTGTAGGTAGATGCCAAAGCACTCTCCATATAATTCTTGTATTCCAAGATATAATCTACAACCTTTTCTTCATTATACTTCTTTACTGCTGCATTCTTTACCAATTCTGCCCAGATGGCACTTCTTCTGGTATTTTCTGCCGTATTTTCTTTGGATGCCTGCATTTCATTACGAATGGACTGCTTGTAATCCTCAATGGATTCAAAATCCGTATTTTCTTTTACAAACTCATCTGTAATCTCTGGAGATTCCACTTTATAAATGCCGTTGACAGTGACATCAAAAGTAGCTGCCTTGCCTGCATATGCCTCATTATCATAGTCCTCCGGGAAAGTCAATTCTAATGTTTTGCTCTCTCCCTTTTTCACACCCACTAAACCTTCTTCAAACCCTTCAATAAAACGGTTGCTGCCCAATTCCAGCTTATCACCTTGTGCACTTCCTCCATCAAATTCTACACCGTCAATTTTACCCACATAGTCAATATCTGCAATATCACCTTTTTCCAATGTATCCCGGTCAGTAACCTCCACCTCTTTATCAAAGACTGCCATGTAAGAATTAAACTCTGTATCCACCTGTACTTCATCCACTTCTTGTACTTCTACCTTTTCAATCTCTAAGTGGCTGTAATCTCCAATGGCAACATAATCGTTCTCAATGACCGGATCGGTAACTTCCGGTTCTCCCTCCACACTTAAATCCAAATCTGTAGTATAGAAAGAATCCTCTGTTGATTGGGAAGTTTCTCCCGCCTCATTGCTTTCCACCGGCACTTCTGAAGTGGTAGCACTCTCCTCAGGTTCTGTTTTATCCCCACAGGCAGTTAAAGTCAATGCTGCCGTTGCCAACAAAGCTACTATCAATTTCTTTTTCATTTTCTAATTTCCTCTCTCTAAAATGGTATTATTTTATTAAAATATTACCATATCCATATGGTTTCCATTTCGGCTGCACACTTCTATGTGCAGTGTACACAAAAACAAAAAATGCTGTTTTGTGGCATTTTTATCCATTCTTTTGCAATACATCCACAAATATGCCTGTATCGCAGTCCATTTGCAGAGTTGTATTGCAATACTGCACAAGTATATCACAGAATTTCAAAAAAGAAAAGTAAAACTCACATGTTAAAACATGTCATATTTCGACTGTTCCAAATTAACCTCTGCCAATTCTGCCAAAACCGCCGGTTTACTTATACTTCCAGCCCCACTGGCATTTATTTATAAAATAGGGGACAATAGTCTGGAAAATTGTTCTTTGAACTTAATCCAAAGGCTGCGGTTATTATACATATGCATATTAATCGACGTGCTCTTTTCTATGTCTTTTAAGAATATTTGCTCAAATTTTTTGGTAACTTCTTCATCAAAAATCACTGCATTCACTTCAAAATTCAAATAAAAGCTGCGAATATCGAAGTTTGCAGTTCCATAGCTGCACACTTTGCCATCAATACATATGCCCTTGGTGTGAAGAAAACCATTGTCATAGGTATAACACTTTGCCCCTGCCTGCAGCATTTCCCCAATATAGGAATAAGTTGCCCAGTACACAAAAGGATGATCTGGTTTGCAGGGTATCATAATCCGTACATCCACCCCGGAAGCAGCAGCCATTTTTAAGGTCACAAGCATTGTTTCATCCGGAACAAAGTAAGGAGTCTGAATATAGATATGATCCGTGGCATGACTGATGAGATACACATAATCATCCCGTACCGTTGCCCACTTGGAATCCGGTCCGCTGGAAATAATCTGTATGCCTGTGGTTCCCTTATTTATTGTGTTCTGGGTGAAATACCTGTCTTCCAAAAAGAGGTTTTTATTGGCGGCATAATTCCAATCCAACAAGAAACGAATCTGCAGTGCCAGCACTGCACTTCCGGTGATTTTTATGTGGGTATCCCGCCAATAACCAAATTTCTTGTTCAATCCCAGATACTCATTACCCACATTGAAACCGCCCACAAAACCAATCTCACCATCCACCACCACAATTTTTCTATGGTTACGGTAGTTAATTCGAAGATGTGCTTTTTTCAGTACTGCCGGAAAGAATTCTGCTGTCTCAATTCCTTGTGAACGCAGCATTCTCCACTGTTTTTTGCGGATTTCACGACATCCCATACCATCATAAAGGATACGAACCTCCACACCCTCTTTTACCTTCCGAATCAATACCTCCTTAATACGCTCAAATAAAGCATCATTGCGGATAATGTAATACTGTATATGAATATATTTCTTTGCACTTTCCATGGCTGATATCAGGGCATCGAATTTCTCATTTCCATCTGTGTAAATGGTAATATCATTATCATCTGTGTAAACATTTCCTGATGTATTCAGATTATAATAAATCAACTCCTGATAGCTTTTCATCCGGTAACTTTCTGTGGCACTGATCTCATGTTGTACTTCCTCCGTTTGGCTGCGTATCTGAGAATTCACTTCATCCTCAATTTCCTTGATACGGAACATTCGTTTCTTATGCATATTCTGTCCCAGCACCAAATACAGCACAAATCCCAATACCGGAATAAAATACAGTACCAAAAGCCATGCCCATACAGTTCTTGGTTCTCTTCGTTCAAAAAATATAATGATGATTGCAAGAAGCATATTAATATAAATGAGATTCTGTCCAATCCACTGAATAATCATGCCCGCTATATGAAGAATATTATCCACAATCACGTTCCTCCTAATTTTGCTAGTATGATAAATTATACGTTTCTCTGAAAATTATGTCAATAAATCCAACACAAAAACTATTCTAAATTTCTATTTAGCCGAAAACTAAAATGGTTATCCACTTATTTCTTGCACTTTCACACAAATAGTGGTACAATGGGTAATATTTAGTAACTGTTCAGTAGGTCTGTGCATTTACTGCACAGACCGTAAAAAAAAGTGGATATAACAGGCAAAGAACCATTGCCATAGGCAATTTTGCATGGTTCTTTGCTTGTAACTATGAGGGTACTGAATAGTTACAATATTTATGATATTAAGATTTAGGAGGTTACAAAGTGAACACAGTTACCATTGTATTATTAGTGATTCTTGTAATCATGATTGCTCTTATGATTGCATTGTATTTCTTTGGTAAAAAAGCACAAAAAAAGCAGGCAGAACAGCAAAGCCAGATTGATGCGGCAGCTCAGACCGTTTCTATGTTGATTATCGATAAAAAACGAATGCCCCTGAAAGACTCAGGACTTCCTCAGATGGTAATTGACCAGACACCAAAGCTTATGCGCCGTACGAAAATGCCTGTGGTAAAAGCAAAAGTGGGACCAAAAATCATGACACTGATCTGTGACGAGAAAATTTTTGATTCTGTTCCGGTGAAAAAAGAAGTGAAGGCTGTTGTCAGCGGCATATACATAACCAATGTAAAAGGTCTGCGGGGATCATTAGAACAGCCCACAAAGAAAAAGGGATTTCGCCAAAAGCTTCAGGAAAAAGCCAATTCTTTACAGGCTCAAGTCAATGAAGAAGAAAAATCTAAAAATGCAAAGAAAAAGAAGAAATAAATATATCATGAATTAGGGACTATTGAAACAATAGTCCCTTTTCATATCATATGATACAAGGGTCAAAATGTCTTTTGATCCCAACATCATTCTATAAAGTGAACCCTTCTGCCTCCAAGGGACATATTCCAATATGAATATGGCAATTGGCAAGAAAATCATAATTCACATCCATGCCATATTTTACATCAATAGAAATTTCCTCCCCTTCTGTCTGCAGTTGAATATCATTGGTATCCAAGCCAATGAGAATATTGCCATAAGGGGTTTTGTAATAGGTTACATTTTTCTTGCCAGTTTCAAAGACCATATGTACATTGGAACTGCCCTTTTTCAACAATTCAAAGCTGTTTTCCTGAAATTTCACAGTACAGGCAGACACTCCTTCCGCACCATCCATCATTTCTTCATATTTTAAATAATGCTTTTGATTCCGATAGTAATATTCTCCCTTGGTAATCACCTCAATGGGTTCCTGCTCCTCTGGCTGTTCTGCCATAAACTGCATGCCGGAAATTTTGATTAATACATCCTTTGTCATTTTTTGTCTCCACTCTCTTTTCCTATATAATACTCCATGGGGGTATATATGATGCCGTCTCTTGTAATCTGTTCTGACACATCGCCAAAACCAAATCTGTGATAAAATTCCACCGCATAAGGCGAGGAATTCACGGTATAACGTTTTGCCTTAAATTCTTTGTGGCAGTGCTGGATGGCAAATGCCACCAGAGCACTGCCAATGCCCATTCGGTGATGTTCCTTTTTCACAAACAGAAGAGACAGATGACTGCGGTTTCGGACTCCTGCAATGCCCACCAATTCTCCCTCCAAGAAAGCACCAAAGATAAGATATTCTCCTAAGAAAAACATTCGCTCCAAAAGTGGATCTCTGATAAAATTCTGAAAGTTCAAAACTCCCTGTTTCGTATACACATCCGCCTCAAACTGCAAAAAAGTACACCATGCAAGATTCATGGCAGCATCATATTCCGTTCGTTTTATCTGCCTAATCTCTACCATATATTTTTTATTTTACCTCATTGGTATAAGGTCCGCCCTTTTCCAGTTCCAGTGCATTTTCCAATGTAGTTCTTGCGATTGCCTCCATGGCCTCAGAGGTGAAAAATCCCATATGCGAGGTAATCAATACATTTGGAAAAGTGGTCAGTCTTGCTAAATTTTCATCCTGAATGATATCGTCCGAGCGGTCTTCAAAGAAAACCCCGGCTTCTTCCTCATACACATCCAAACCAACACCTGCAAATTTGTTTTTCAGCAGCCCATCAATCAATGCATTGGATTCAATTAATGCACCTCTGGATGTATTAATCAGATACACATTATCCTTCATCAATGAAATGGTATATTTATTGATAAGATATTTGGTATCTGCTGTCAGCGGACAATGCAGCGTAATAATATCTGATTTTTTCATTAGCTCTTCTAAGGATACATAGGTCACATCCAAGTTGGGATTTGGAAATGGGTCATATGCAATAATTTCTCCCTGAAATCCCTTCAGTAATTGAATCATAGCCTGCCCAATTTTACCGGTACCCACCACACCTATGGTTTTGCCAAAAATATTGGTACCCATCAGCCCCTGTATGCTCATATTAAAATCACGAGTCCGGGTGTAGGCTCTATGGGTTTTTCGGTTAATTGTCAACAGCATCGCCAAGGCATATTCTGCCACTGCTTCGGGAGAATAGGAAGGCACACGCAAAACGGTAATTTTGTCTTTTGCCGCCTTCATGTCAACATTATTAAAGCCCGCACTTCTGAGCAAAATTCCCCGAACTCCCATATCACATAAAGTATTAATCATGGGGGCTGTAATCTTATCATTGACAAAAACACAGATGGCATCTGCACCCTTTGCCATCACCAATGACCTTTCATCACATTTACTTTCCACAAATTCAATTTCCAACTTATATTCCTCTGCCAAGGGCTGAAACCATACCTTGTCATAGGGCTTTGTTCCAAAAAAAGCAATTTTCATTACCTGTTCCTCCAATTTCTAATCATTCATCTTAGATAATTGTACCCAAATCCACTGCTCAATATCCATATATATCTGTTCTCTGTCCAATTCATTTAAGATTTCATGTCTGTCCTGTGCATAAAGCTTCATATTCACATTAGAGTAGCCTAACCTCTGATAGTGATCATATACCTGCTTCACACCTGCTCCCTGGTCTCCCACCGGATCTTCTTCCCCGGATACAATCAGTATTGGCAGCTCTTTCACCACCGAATCATAATATTCATCCTGCTGCACATACAGTATCATCTGAAACAGCACACGGTATGCATTGAGGGTGAATATAAAGTCATTCTGTTTATCCTGCTCATACTCGTCCACCTTTTTCTCATCTTTCGTCAGCCAGTCGTGTTCTGTTCTGGCAGGTTCAAAGCCTTTGTTAAAGGCTCCAAAGGCTCGTTTGTTAATCAGCTTGCTCCGGTAATGATCTCCATGGAGTCTGCTGAGGGTATTCGTCAGAGTAATTCCCAGCTTAAGCAGAGAATCTTCCTTCCAGCCGGTGCCCATGATAATGACACCATCCACCCCCTTGCCGTATTCTATCATATACTTTCGTACAATAAAGGAACCCATACTGTGTCCAAGTATAAAGTATGGTTTTCCCGGATAAGATTTCTGTGTGATTTTTTTCAGACGATGCACATCACGAACCAATACGGTTGCCCCATCTTTGGCACAAAAATAGCCTCTTAGATTTTCTGAGTTGACCGATTTTCCATGACCTAAATGGTCGTTGCCCACCACAACAAAACCCTTTTCTGCCATGTATCTGGCAAAATCATCATAGCGTTCGATATGCTCTGTCATTCCGTGAACAAGCTGCAAAATCCCCTTGATTTCTCCCTTTTGGGGAATCCACTGTACACCATGAATCCTGGTACGATTGTCTCTGGATTCATAGTAAATATCCTCCCTTTTTACCATATAAGCTCACCTTACCTCTTTCCATGTCATTTTCTACCTCTACTTATCAGTATATACTATTCCCATTTAGAAAACAACTTAAAACTTTTTTTGCTAAAGTAAAGTTTTATATGGTTATTGGTGTTTCTGCTTTCTATTGTCATGCATAACAGCAAAAAGGCATATGGAACAAAAACCATACACCTTTTTATGCTCAATGGGGAACATGTACAAGAATATTCACCTGTTCTTCCACAACTCCGCAATCTGAAAGCGAATTTTAATTTTCTCTCTCGGCACTTGAAAAATGCTCTCATACTCCTCTTCCGTCAACACACTCTGCAGCTCTTCTTTTTGCTCTTCCTTCAATACACCATAAGCTGAATCCACAAAACAAAGATTGGGATAAAGCACACACCACCAGTTTTTTCCCTCTGCGGTTCCGATTTTCACCTTGAGAGCATGATAGATGCCCTCCGGAAACACTGCCTCTCCATAAGTTTTGATGGGAAAATAACTATCCGCCAGTTCAACCGTCACCGGATAATCATAACCCTCTTTTTGTACCACCGATTCTGCCACTGCCTTGATTTCCTCTAAATACAAAGACAACACTTGCTGGACAGCTCCCAGACCTTGGCTGTTTTGTGTCAACTGACTGACGTATGTAACAATCTGCTCTTTCACTTTCATCTTCAGAGCCTGATCTTCTTCACTGTCACTGTTGGCAATCACATGAAGTCTTAAAATTTCCTCTGCAATTTCCTGCTGATAGTCTGCGGCGGCCGCCTCTTTTTTTCCATGCATCCCAAACAGGCACCCACTGACTACCATAAATCCCACCAATGCCCATATTATATTGTGCTTTTTTTCTAAATAAATCATTGAAATAACCTCCTAACACCTTCTCTTTTCTGTTTAAGAGGTTATCCAATTTTTCTTATTTTATACTGATGCCCTGAATATATTTTCGTATTGCCTCCTGCTGATTATCAATGTGGGTACTGATTGCCTGCACTGCCCCTTTGCCATCCCGCCTCCTCACTGCATTTACAATCTCCTCATGCTCCTGCAATATGGTAGGATGGATGCTTTTATCCTTTAAATACTCCACACGATAACGGTACATCTGTTCCCGCAGATTGTTGAGAATATAAATCAGCTTTTCATTTTTGGTTGCCTTATAAATCACTGTATGAAATGCCTCATCTGCCTCTGCCATGGCAACCACTTCCTGACCTCCTATAATCTCTTTAAATTCTCTTTTCTTATTCTCTAACTCTTGAACTTCCTCCTTGGTAATTCTGCCACAGGCAAGCTGAATGGCAAGTTCCTCCAAGGCTCTTCGCACCTCCAGCACATCCTGCATACTCTTTTCCGTCAGCTTTGCTACCTCCGCACCCTTTCTTGGAATCATCAGCACCAGTCCCTCCAGTTCCAATTTACGGATTGCTTCACGGATAGGTGTACGACTCACCCCCAAACGCTGTGCCAGTTGTATCTCCATCAACCGCTCTCCCGGTTTCAGTTCCCCTTTCAAAATTGCCTGCCGCAACGTATGAAACACCACATCCCTAAGGGGCAGGTACTCATTCATATTTACATCGAACGAATCTTTCTGCATTTTTCCATCTCCTAATATCCCTTGTAAAACTCAATTTATGTGCATCTTTATAATATCCATATTTAATTATGAAACGGTGTCGTGACCAGTAATTTCTGTAAATCTTTGCAGTTCTTCAAAACCTGCTTCGCCCGCTGTGCCTGTTCTTCCTTTGCAAACAAACCAAAAACCGTAGGACCACTGCCGCTCATCAAAGCATTCACAGCTCCATTTTCCTTCATGCAGTTTTTAATATCCTCTATCACCGGATATGCCTTCACTGTGACAGTTTCCAATACATTGCCCATTTCTTCTGCCACCCCGGATAAACTCCCTTTCTCAATCTCGGCTATCATAGCATCTATATCGGGATGTACTTTCAGTTGGCTCACATGAAGATTCTCATACACAAATTTGGTAGAAACACTGATATCCGGTTTGGCGATCAGCACATAGCAATCCGGCATATTGGTAAGCTTTGTCAGCTTTTCTCCAATCCCTTCTGCCAAAGCAGTACCTCCCATAATACAATAAGGCACATCCGCTCCGATTTTTACCCCACGCTTCATCAATTCCTCTGTGGAAAGCTGCAAATCAAACAGATCATTGACACCCAAAAGCACTGCTGCCGCATCCGAACTTCCGCCTGCCATGCCTGCCGCCACCGGAATATGTTTTTCCAGATATATCTCCAAACCTTCCTTTATGTGAAATTCTTCCATCAATAGTTTTGCCGCCTTATATACTAAATTATTCTTATCTGTGGGCAAAAAATCTACATTGGCAGTAAGCTGTATCCCAGACATCGGACTTTTCTTTAGAGAAAGCTGGTCATAAAGATTGATGGTCTGCATAATCATCCGTACTTGGTGATAACCGTCCTCCCTTTGCCTCAGCACATCCAGAGAAAGATTAACCTTTGCCATGGCCTTTAAACTGATTTCATTCATGGTACGCCTCCTTTTTCTGTATCCTGTATACAAAATATATTATCGCAATTTCTGTTAAAATGCAACTAAAAAGGGACTGGTTTCCAGTCCCAAAAATAAAATGCCATTAAACCTCTGCTCCAATATTCTTACAGATAAGAAGCCGCATTCCCGGTGTAAGTTCATCCCCCTCCATTTGATTCAGCTCCCGTATGTCTGCCATAGACATACAGTATCGCTTTCCAATGGAAAACAACGTATCCCCTTCATGAACTACATACACCACAATGCCTGCAATATCTTTCAGTCGGTCTAAATCTAGTTCCGCCTCCCGCACTTCCGTAATAATCTCCTTTGCAAATCGTTCCACTGCAAAAACAGACAAATCAAGAATTGCCTTAAGTTCCATTTCTTCGCTGTCAACCATGGTGGAAGTCATTTGTAAATTGTCCGCCGTAACTCGGTATTCCCCCTCTTTTGGCATTTCATTCATATCAATCTGCTGCGTAAAGGGCATCTGTACCTGTTTTACAAAAAATGGCATTTCATCCTCTGCGCTGACGTACATAATCTTGGCATCAATGGTTCCTTCAATCAGCAGTCCTTTTTCCTGTACTTGGGTATTATCAATTTCCGCCTTACCGGTTTCCATACAGATTTGCAGGATTCTTGGTTCATCTTTTTGTATACGGATTCTATGATTCAGACGGCATTTTGCAATATTATTGCCGATGAGCCGCTGAAATTCATGACTCTCTGTTATGGGAATCAACTCCTGTTTTGTGCTGTATATACCGGAAAGAAGCGTGACAGCTTCCTCCTCATAAATTTTTAAGTCCATATCTATCACTGCATCCACCAGCACAATGCGTTCTTCCACATCATCATCGGTCTTTACCTCCAGTTCACAGCTTTTGAGGATACTCCTAATGTCCGGTATCATACCCTCGCTGCAGCCGTCGCATTCCAACTCTTTGGTAAAGGGGATTTCATCCCTGAGCCACTCTAATTTTCCCTCACCTTGATACAGCACAAAGATCCAGATACTTCCGCACACATTGATTTTTCCTTGAAGCAGCCGGATTTCTTTCAGATTCATAGAAGCATCCTTCCATATAATCTCATGAATATTATTTTTTCCTCTGGGAAGGAGAATCTCATCTCGAATACGCATCATATCCCTTTTGTGGATACGAAGCTGCATCAACTCACAGTTCTCCTTTAAATCCTCCGTATCCTGCTTTTCGATTGCCTCTAAAGCTACTTCCACCTCGCCAACCTCTTCCCGCACTGCCAGCATGGTAATAATTGCCTGAATACTCATTTTTCTGGAATTAATAATACCGATTCGCAAATCCTCCAGTTCCGTCTCCATGCGGATGCTGTCCAGTGGTTTTAAATCTTCCATATGTATGATTTCTTCAATGGGAATAGTGCCTTCTAAATTCTGTATGCTCAATTCATCCCGATCCCCCACATACATTATCATAAACTGCAGTTTTCCCTTCACATGTGCCTGATTTTCTCCCGACTTAATATCCTCTAAAATCACCTTTCCACTGCTCTCGATTATACGCAGCATATCCGGCTTATAATCCGGTACATTTCGGTCTTCATCCACTGTCTGCTGGCTCATCACCGGCTTTCCCTCCACCAGCATGCGTACTCTCTTTTTGCTTAATTCCATTTCCATTCCTGCCTTTCTTTCATTCTTTGCCTAAGCTATTCAAATATAATATTTTTATCTGACAATTCCAGTTTAAGAACCACATAAGGATAAGTTTGGGTCTGTTCCACCTGTTCTGCGGCCGATGGTCCCATAAGGCTGGTGCAAACCACAATGGCATCCTCAGTTAAATACACCTCGTTGACACTGATACTGTAACCGCTGCACTGCTGTGTGCCATAGCCCCGAACCACATACAAATTTGTTTCATCAGAATAGCAAAGCTGCATTTCCTGCTGTTTCTTCTCCTCAATCTGCGTCCAAAGCTCCTCCGGAATCTCCTCTTCTCCAATAATTGCATATTCTAAATCCTTTATCTTTGCTGCATCCGGTGATTGCATAGAACAGCCTGTGAAAACAAAAACGGCAGCTATTATAGCCAGAATTTTCTTCATTCTTGTACCACCCTTAATTTCTCTTCACTATTCTATGTATAACTTCCTGTGTTTAGTACCCTTTTCCCCATTTTGCAAAAATTTCGTTACAGTATTGTAAAGAAACTCTAGTTACAAAAAAATTTGCTGTACAGATGGCAGGCTTTGAAGTATAATGCAAATATGGAAAGAAATGGAGGTAACATAAGATGATTCGATTTTTGATAGCTTGTATTACAGTGATTGGTTTTTTAATTTTATCCATTCCTGTGATGCTGGTGGAATGGATCGTTGGCAAATTTAGTCCGAACTTGAAAGATCGCCGCTCCTTAAAAATTGTTAATTGTGTATTTTCCTTGATTCTATGGGAAGCTGGTACCAAAATTACCGTTTTGGGAGAAGAAAATGTACCAAAAGACACCGCTGTTTTGTATGTGGCAAACCACAGAAGTTTCTTTGATATTCTGGTAACCTATGTGAGAGTGCCCCGACCTACCGGCTATATTTCCAAAAAAGAGCTGGAAAAAGTACCCTTATTAAATGTATGGATGCGGTACCTTAATTGTCTCTTTATGGATCGCACAGACATAAAAAAAGGTCTGCAGACCATATTGGAAGGTGTGGAAAAATTAAAAAACGGCATTTCCATATGCATTTTTCCGGAAGGTACGAGAAATACAGGCGAAGAGGGAACTGTTCTAAACTTTAAAGAAGGCAGTTTTAAAATGGCTACCAAATCCGGGTGCCCTATTATCCCTGTTGCCATTTCCAATACCATAGAGATTTGGGAAGCACATATGCCTTTTATTCGAAAAACTCATGTGATCATTGAATATGGAAAACCAATTAACAGCAAGGAACTGCCAAAAGAAGAACAAAAATTTATCGGAGCTTATTGTCAGAAACAGATTGAAACCATGCTCAACAAAAATAAAGATCTGATATAAGAAAAACAAAATACTTAAGAAAATGCACCTTCCAATATAGATATCATTCTAAGATTGGAAGGTGCATTCTTTCTCTATTATTCTGTTCCTTTATCTGTGGTTTGTTAAATATTCTACAATCCTTTGGTATCCCATGCCATGGGATGCCTTAACCACAATGGTATCCCCCCTCCGAAGCAGTTGAGGAAGATTGGCTATCACCTCTTCCCGGTCAGTAAAGTGATAAACCTGTTTCCCATATTTCCTAGCTTCCTCTGCCAGATACTTACAGCGCTCTCCTGCACAGATTAGCACATCAAGACTACTCTTTCCTGCATATGTTCCCACCTCTCTGTGAAGTGCCTCTTCATCCTCCCCTAACTCAAACATATCCCCCAAGATAGCCACACGTCTGCCCTTAGACTTACTGATGATATTTAGGGCAGACTTCATGGACATAGGGTTAGCATTGTAGCAATCATCCAGAATGGTATAGTTGTCTGTCTTAATGGTGTGGTTTCTGCCGGAAATGGTTTCATAGCTTTCAATGCCTGCCTTAATTTCTTCCAAAGTAAGTCCCAATTCTCGTCCCACCAAGGCGGCTGCCAACGCATTACTTACCATATGCTCTCCTGCCACCGGAATCAAGGCAGTAAGCTCACTGCCATCCAAAAAGCCAATGGTAATATTTGTTCCTTCTAATCCCAAATCCTCTGTCTCCTTGGCAAACACCCGGTTCTTTCCATTATTCTCCCTGCCAAAAAACAGGGGAGCATTTCCCTGTACCTCTGTGACCGTGAGAAGCTTATCATCCTCACCATTTAGCACTGCCACTGCATTTGGCTTCATTCCTTGGAATATCTCCGTCTTTGCCCTCAATACACCATCCCGATCTCCCAGATTTTCTAAATGACATTGACCGATATTGGTAATCACACACATATCCGGTCTGGCAATGTTGGTCAATCGGCTCATTTCTCCAAAATCACTAATCCCCATTTCCAGAATAGCAATGTCATCCTCTTCTTTCACCCGGAACACCGTCAGCGGAAGTCCAATTTCGTTATTAAAATTCCCCAAAGTTTTCGTGACTTTAAATTTCTGTTCCAATACCGAGGCAAGCATTTCCTTAGTACTGGTCTTTCCCACACTGCCGGTAATTCCAATTACCGTGACAGAAAGGGTACTTCGATATCCCTCAGCAATATCTTTGATTGCCTGCAGGGTGGACTCCACCAGAATATAATTTCCCTCACAATCGGGAGCTTCCTCCACCAGTACACACACGGCACCACCTTCGAACGTGGCTGATACAAATCGGTGTCCGTCCACCCGCTCCCCCCTCACTGCCACAAACATACTCCCCTTTTGAACCTGTCTGCTGTCCAAAGTAATATTTGTGACGATTTCACTGCCGTCTCCGCAAAGTTGTCCTTTGCAAAGAGCTGCTATCTGACTTAACTGTAACTGCATGACCTTTCTCCTTTTTGAATACTGCTCTCTCCTAACTATTTCGTACTTTTATCTTTCCTGAACCACTGCCAAAGAATCCATTACAATCTTAAGGCACAAATCCTCAAAACTAACACCTTCCGCTGCTGCTTCCTGAGGCAGTAAACTGGTACTTGTCATGCCCGGCAATGTATTTGCTTCTAAGCAGTAAATCTCTCCCTGTTCATCCAGCAAAAAGTCTATTCTTGCATATACCTGCAATTTCAATGCTCTATATGCCTGTTCTGCTGCCCGCTGGAGTTTTTCTGTGGTCTCCTTGGAAAGATTGGCAGGACAGGTATCCTTTGTCTTTCCCGGCTCATACTTGTTGGTATAATCATAAAAACCCTCCAGTGGCTCAATCTCTATCACAGGCAAAGCTCTGCCGTTCATAACACCAATGGAAAATTCTCTTCCGCTCACATACTCTTCCACCAACACCTCCGGCTCTAAGGCAAAGGCAACCTGCAGAGCATTCTGGTATTCCTCCTGATTTTTTGCAATGGTAATACCCACACTGGATCCTCCGCAGCAGGGCTTCACCACTGCACCTTTGGCAAAGGGCAGATCTCTTTCCTGATTTTCCCTGTGATACAAAAAAGCTTTTGGCGTGGGAACATGAGAATGAAGAAAAATTTGCTTGCTGAGTCCCTTATCCATGGCAAGAGCACTGCCTAAATAGCCTGCCCCCGTATAGGCAATTCCCAACAAATCAAAGGCAGCCTGAATCTTTCCATCCTCGCCGTTTTGCCCGTGAAGTGCCAGAAACACAATATCCGCATCCTTACAAAGCTTTAACACATTGGCACCAAAAAATCCTTCCCTTGCCTCTTTCCTTCTGGCTTCCTCTGTTGCAACTTCTTCTGTTCTGCCCATCAATGCCTGTGCTGCCATCTCCACATCCGTCTGTTTCTCATAGATATCCAATGGTTCCTGACCTTCCCAGCCTAAAAATACATCCAAAAGCACTGCCTGCTGATTTTTGCTTCTCAATGCTTTACATACCATTTTTCCTGAGTTTAGGGATACCTCACGTTCTGTGCTGGTTCCACCTGCTAATACAACAATTTTCATGATTTGCACCAAGCCTCAAGCGAAAATGCTTGCATTTTCATTTGAGGCACAAACACAACGGGTGAAAGATGTGTGTTTGCATTTTATCCTTCCTTCTTTTTTTCTTTCACCCTTTCTCTTCCTTTCCTCTGCCTAAAGGTTTCCATAATAAATATCAAATGAATCTTCCAATTCCTTACTGGAAACGCAATGCATCAATGGGATTCATTTTGGCCGCCTTCTTTGCCGGATACATACCAAAGAAGATTCCCACACCTGAGGAAAACAGAGTAGCTATCACAATGGTTGCCACGCTGATTTTGGGAGAAATCGGCAGAAAAAGACAGATAAACTCTGCACCTCCTATCCCCAAAACAATTCCTATCACACCGCCTATCATAGTAAGAATAGACGCTTCCGCTAAAAACTGAAGCATAATAGACTTTGTCTTTGCCCCCAATGCTTTCCTGATACCAATTTCTCTGGTTCGTTCTGTCACAGACACCAGCATAATATTCATAACACCAATGCCCCCCACCAGCAGAGAAATAGCTGCCACCAGAACAATGAAATAAGTTATCACATTTAATACCAGCATAATCGAACTCATCTCGTCTTCAAAACTGGTAATAAGATACGCATTCTCATCCGTACATTTATTTCGTTTTCGCAGCAAATCCATGGAATCTCTTGCCACTGCTTTGGAATATTTAGGCTCGCTTGCCACAATATTCACTGCACCAAAGGTATCTCTATGATAACCTATGATGGCATCTGCTGCTGTATAAGGAATTTCTAAACGAATCACATCTGTTCCGTAACTCATACTGAACAAGTCTCCGTCCGGAGCACTGCTGATACCCACAATCTTAAAGGTGCGGGTAAAGCCATAGAGCTCCAAATCCAGTTCCATACCAATCACATTGCTGCTGCCAAATAAGGTGATGGCACTGGTTTCATCTATCACGCATACATTCCGCTCTGCCTGCACATCTTCTTGAGTAAAATAGCTGCCTCTTACAATTTCTGTGTTTAGGATATACTGCAAATCCTCCGTCCCCAAATCCGTAATAACTTCAAACTCTCCCTTTATACTGGCAGTCTTTCCATACTCCATCTCATCAATCGAGACTGCCTTTACATGGGGCACCCCATCTTTAATTGCCTGTATGTCTTCATAAGTAATTTGTTTATTTTCATCATCACTATTGCTGTTGGTATACAAATAAATTTGTCCTCCTGCAATTCCGTTTAATTCGTCAGATACCTGCCCCTTCACACCATTGCCAAGAGAAATAATCATAATCACCGAAGAAATACCAATAATAATTCCCAACATGGTAAGAATAGAACGTCCCTTATTAGCACGGATATTATCCAATGCCATTTTCACATATTCTTTGAACTGTGTCATAATACTCGTCCTTTCTATACCCCATAATCACCTTCTTGGGATTTCTCCAGATGAAGAGCATCCTCCTCTGTTTCATCCGAAGTCTCCTCCTCATCCGAGCCTAAGTCATCCTGCTCTTCCACATCCTCCCCATTCTCATCAGATTCCTCTTCCTCATGGGAGTCCTCATTGGTATCTTCCTCCTCATCGAAATCTTCCAAATCTTCGTTGTTGTCTCCTTCCCCATCGGTATCTTCCCAATCCTCATCAGAGTCCTCCCTGTCCTCATCAGAGTTTTCCCAATCTTCGTCAGAATCTTCCCTGTCCTCATCAGAGTCTTCCCAATCCTCATCAGAGTCCTCCTCTTCATAGTCTTCAAATTCTTCGTCATAGCTAGTATACACTTCCATACCATCCTCAATGTTGGGGGTAACAATGGTGATAACTTCCTCATCTTCTTCCAGACCTTCCAAGATTTCTATGTACTCACCATCATTGGCTCCGATCACCACATCCCGCTTTTCTACAAAACCATTGTCCACCACATAACAAAAATCTCCGTCAATACCAGTATTTAATGCCTTTGCCGGTATGGATACCGCTGCCACTGCACTGGCAGTATGAATCGCTACACTTGCCTCAATGCCCAGATAGGTATTTCCTTCTGTTTCCTCCACCGCAATCTCTGCGGTAATGACCGGGGTACCTGATTGATTTACCACTGCCTGCCGGCTGATTCGTCTCACCTCACCGGCATACTCCTCTCCTGCAATGGTAACATCTGCCATCTGACCCTCTTCCACACTCTCTAAATTATGCTTGGTAAGATTTACCACTACCTTTACGCTATTTAAATCTGCAACCGTAAGCAACGCACCACCTTCGGCAGCCATACTGCCTTTCACTGCCTGCACATCTGTTACCAAGCCTTCAAATTCTGCCACAATGCCTGCCTGTGCTGCTTCTAATTTTCTGTCCGCCATATCCTTATTTAGCTGAGATAATTCTTTCTCTGCCTCAATCTGCTCTTTTGTCTCATCACTGAGCTTTGCTGCCTCTGCACTTGCCTTTTCACTCTGATATTCCGCAAGCTTTGTGTTGTATTTGCTCAAATCGGACTGAGCATCCTCTAATTGCTGCTGGAAAGAATAAATACCCGATTCCAACACAGCCTTCCTCTGCAAAGCCACCGCTGAAATCTCTGCACCGCTGGAGTTAATCTGATTCAGTTCCTGATTATAGCTTTTCAGCGTGCTGTTAATGGAAGTAATGGATTCCTCTGTTTCTTCCACAAGTTTTTCATATTCTTCAATCTTATCTTCCAGTGAATCCAGTTTTGACTCGGAACTATTGCCTGTCTGCAACGTATTCTCATAGCCGCTCTGAGCCGCTTTATCGGTAAGCTCTGCCTGTTTTGCTGCCAGTTCCAGTTCCTCACTGTTAAAGGTTGCCAAAATCTGTCCTTCCTGCACCATGGTACCTGCAGTTACATTACACTCTTCAATCACTGCGGATACCGGGGAAAAATAAGTTTTCTCATAGCTGCTCTGCACATAACCGCTGGTATCAATGGTCTCTTCAATATCCCGCAACTGTACAGTGGCAATGGTAACAGTCTCCAAAGGTTCTGGCATATTAGCCTGAATCACAGAAATAACCACAATGCACAACACTAGAACTGCTGCCAAGGATGCCCAGATCTTCTTCTTTTTACTCCATTTCTTTCTTGGTTTTTTCTCTGAGTTTTCCATATCCAAAGCTCTGTTTTTTTGAAATGGCAGATGAAACCTTATCTTCCTGGTTTCTTCTTTCTTGATATCACCCAAATCATTTTTTCTGTTTTTGAATAATGGCAGGGAGAACTTCTTTTTACTGCTTTCTTTCCCCTCCTGAGCCATATCCCCCAATCCCTGATTCTTACTTTTATGAAATGACAGGGAGAACTTCTTTTTCTTAGTTTCTGTATCCTGCTTGAAATTTTCTGGCTTATTTTTTCCAAACAGCTTTTTTTGTTTATTGTTTTTCTCCACTGAGCCTTCTGATGTCTCAAGGATAATTTCAGCAGCATCCTGTGGTCCTTTCTTTTTCCCGAACATTATCTTTCCTCCTCGATGTTCTGACTTTCTGTTTTATCTTCCTCATATAATTCTACTTTCGTAACTATTCAGTACCTTCATAGTTACAAGCAAAGAACCATGCAAAATTGCCTACGGCAATGGTTCTTTGCCTGTTATATCCACTTTTTCTTACGGTCTGTGCAGTAAATGCACAGACCTGCTGAACAGTTACCTACTTTCTATATATTTTCCTCTTCTTTCTTATCCAGTGATTCTTCTGTATCTTTTTCATTTTCCTTATGATATTGATTTTGACTGCCCTTTATATCAGATACTTCTTTTCTATTTTTTCCACTATCTTTTGTATTGCTGTCTTTCACGTCCTGTATTTCATTCAAATAGTCTTCTTCTACCTTTCCGTCCCGAATACGGATCACTCTTTTTGCCTGAGCTGCAATTTCATTGTCATGGGTAATTAATATGACTGTTCTTCCTAAAGTATGCAATTCCCTTAATATTTGCAGAATTTCCTTACTGGATCTGGAATCTAAGTTACCAGTAGGTTCATCTGCCAAAATTACCGGCGGCTTAGCTGCTATGGCTCTTGCAATGGCAACTCTCTGCTGCTGTCCTCCTGACATTTCTGCAGGCTTGTGATCCATGCGATGGGATAAGCCCACCATCTCCAAAGCCTGTTGTGCCAATTCCCTGCGCTCTGCTTTGCTGATTCCCCGATAGATTAAAGGCAGCTCCACATTTTCTATGGCAGTAAGATTTGGTATCAGATTAAATCCCTGAAAGATAAACCCGATTTCCTTATTGCGGATATCCGACAGTTCATCATCTTTCATTTTGGACACATCTGCACCGTTTAAGCAATATGTTCCGCTACTGGGCACATCCAGACAGCCCAGCATATTCATTAGGGTAGATTTTCCCGAACCGGACTGACCAATAATCGCCACAAATTCTCCGTGAGTAACAGACAGACTAATGCCATCCAGTGCCCTCACTTCATTTTCTCCTGGATTGTATATCTTATATATATCCCGGATGTCAATTAATGCATTCATACTCTCCTCCCCATTGACACATATCTTCGTAACTATTCAGTAAATGCCCTTATATACTAAACAGTTCCCTTCTTTCTATAAATGTATTACATATTGATTACAATAGACTGATTTTGTTCTCTGCCAAATAACCATAAATTGTTAGTAACTATTCCGTACCTTCATAGTTACAATTGTTACTTTTTTGACAAATTTTCTTCATAATCTCTATAATACACGAAAAACATACATATCTCAACATTAATCTTTTGAAATAAACTTAAATTTTTATGTAGATCACCTTTTACCTATTGCCATAATATGCGAAAGCGGGCATTTCCAAACGAATGCCCGCTTTCACGAAAATTTTTTGTATTCTATTCAGTACCTAATTTAATCCTCAAAGGCTTCCTTCATCTTGTCTCCGGCCTCTTTCATCTTATCCATAAAGCCTTTTTTCTTAGGCTTCTCTGTCTTTGTAAAATCCTGCTGCACCAAGGTGTTACCTGTGACAGCATCATATTTTCGAAGCAAATCCTTTGCCTCTTCACTTAATTTTTCCGGTACCTGTACTACTAAGGTCACATAATGATCACCTCGAACATTTTTATTCCGAAGAGATGGAACACCTTTGCCCTTTAAACGAACCTTAGTATCCGTTTGGGTTCCCGGTTTCACATCATACATTACATCACCATCCACGGTACTGATTTTCATCTCACCGCCCAATGCAGCCTGTGCAAAGGAGATTGGTGCTGTAGAGAAAATATTCATATCCTGTCTCTGGAAAATCGGATGACGGGATACCACCACCTCCACCAACAGATCTCCTCTCGGTCCACCGTTGGTTCCCGGTTCGCCCTTTTCTCTGATACGGATACTCTGTCCATTGTCAATTCCTGCCGGAACAGATACTTGAATCTTACGCTTTCTGGTAATGTATCCGCTGCCGTAGCAGTCCGGACACTTATCTTTTACTACTTTACCCTTACCACCGCAATCAGGACAGGTCTGCACATTTCTCACCATACCAAACAAGGACTGCTGGGTATATACCACCTGTCCTTTGCCTCCGCATTTTGGACAGGTCTGCGGGCTGGTACCCGGTTTAGCACCACTGCCGTTACATGTTTTACATTCATCCTTCAAATTCAATTCGATTTCTTTTTCACAGCCAAAAACAGCCTCTTCAAAGGTGATTCTTACGCTGGCTCTCACATTGGCACCCTTCATGGGACCATTGTTGGTCGCCTGCCGCCTGCCGCCTCCGAACAAATCACCAAACAAATCACCGAAAATATCGCCCATATCTGCACTGTTGAAATCAAATCCACCGAAACCGCCTGCTCCGCCGCTGCCATTTTCAAAGGCTGCATGACCGAACTGGTCGTACTGTCTCTTCTTATCCGGATCACTAAGTACTGCATACGCCTCAGAAGCTTCCTTAAATTTCTTTTCTGCCTCTTTATCTCCAGGATTCATATCCGGATGATATTTCTTTGCAAGCTGGCGGTATGCTTTTTTAATTGTGGCATCATCAGCGCCTTTGTCAACGCCTAAGACTTCATAATAATCTCTCTTGCTCTCTGCCATTTCTTCATCCCTTCTAAATATATGCCATAACATAAAGTGTCACAAAAACTGCAGCTGCCCTGATACCCCCTGTCATAAGGTGTCAGCATAGCTGACGGAGTCTGTGACCCGATCATATCTTGGATAACACAATCACTGGCACATTAGGGACACAGATATCTATGTCCCTAAGTTGTATTTATTCGTAACTATTCAGTACCTTCATAGTTACGAGCAAAGAACCATGCAAAATTGC